>NZ_JACYVY010000027.1:0-21924 GCF_017151825.1 Staphylococcus sp. EG-SA-18 | reverse complement strand
ACATTTAATTGCGCTAAATCGTTTCATTAAATAAATTACCTTGTATTGGCGATTAAATTAAGGTAAATTATAAAAAATGCTGATATTTTTGACTAAACCAAATGCTAACCCAGAAATACAATCACTGTGTCTAATGAATAATTTGTTTTATAAACACTTTTTTGTTTACTTCTCATTTTTAATTAGTTATAATTAACTAAATAATAGAGCATTAAATATATTTAATAAAACTTATTTAATGCAAAATTATGACTAACATATCTATAATAAATAAAGATTAGATATCAATATATTATCGGGCAAATGTATCGAGCAAGATGCATCAAATAGGGAGGTTTTAAACATGGCAATTACAAAAATCAATGATTGCTTTGAGTTGTTATCAATGGTCACTTATGCTGACAAATTAAAAAGTTTAATTAAAAAGGAATTTTCAATTAGCTTTGAAGAATTCGCTGTATTGACATACATCAGCGAAAACAAAGAGAAAGAATACTATCTTAAAGATATTATTAATCATTTAAACTACAAACAACCACAAGTTGTTAAAGCAGTTAAAATTTTATCTCAAGAAGATTACTTCGATAAAAAACGTAATGAGCATGATGAAAGAACTGTATTAATTCTTGTTAATGCACAACAACGTAAAAAAATCGAATCATTATTGAGTCGAGTAAATAAACGAATCACTGAAGCAAACAACGAAATTGAACTATAATTTTGTTTAGCGCAATTTGGTGAAGTTTGATAGATGATACATTCTATTAAACTTCCTTTTTTTATGTCTTTTTTTGTAAATGTTAAGAGGTTTTGCACTAATGGCACTTAATATAAGGAAGATAGCCGCATAACGAGCAGTATATATCAAATACATTTCAAAAAAAGCTGATTTCTATCAAATAATGAATAGTAATCAGCTTTTTCACATTGCCTAAAGACTTTATGCCCTAGGTTTATATATCACATATTATGATACGCTTTTTAAAAAATTTAAATAATAATTCATAAATGCTTCTGGTTCTTCAATATGCGGTGCATGTCCTGAATGTTCGAAGATTTTTTTCGTAACATTTAAAAAATGCGCTTCCAATTTAAAATGATTCTTATCTTTAATCAAAGGATCATGTTCCCCATTAATTAACAAAGTAGGTACACATGTACGTTTTTTTAAATACATAGGTTCATCTTTATGCAAAATTAATGAACGAATTGCCACCGCACTATCATCCTCAGACTTAATGCTATATATTCTTTGTTTTTGATACCATTTCATCGTCTTCTCTTGATTTCTAAACAATTTAGAAAATAAAAGAATATACGCTTCAGACTTATTAAAACCCGCTATATCATCTTGATATTGTATTAACAATTGAGTAAAGCTGTGTATTAAGTCATCTTTCTTCGATGCAATGGTAGTTAATGATTTTACACGATAAGCATATTTATCTGTAAATAACTTAGCAACTACCCCACCTAAATCATGTCCTAGAATATGTGCCTCATGAATATTTAACTTCTCCATTAGAATTTTTAAATCCTCAACGTGATCGTTTAAATCGTATGATTCACTTTTAGAAGACTTGCCATGACCTCTTAAATCGTAAGTAAGTACTTTATATGATGATGCTAGTTGATGTTGCAAATCTTCAAATCCAGCTAAATTACCATCCAATCCATGAAGTAATATTATAGGATCCCCTTTACCTTCAATTTGATAAGTTAATTGGATTTGAGGATTAATTGTGACTTTATTCATTGTGACACCTCCCTCAATAAACTATATACCCAACCTTCATTCTATATACGCTTCCATTTTATAAACAATTTTTTTAAATTATTTATAAATTACCAAAAGTTATTCCAACAATAAAAAAACTATTCATCTCAATTAATACAATTAATCAAGTGAATAGTTTTATCATATTTATAATCTTGTACGTGAAGATAATCTAATTGTGAAATATATAACTAGAACTACTAATAATATCCATATAATTAATGAAAAAATCTGGGCTGATTGTGGATTATGAATCATTGCATCGACGGTTTTTTGACAAAATAATAAGCCGATTCCCGAAAACTCAAGTCGCTTATAAAATATGCCGGCAATTACTAAAATAATACCAATGAAAAAGAAAAATTGATGTCCAAAATTTGTAATTGGTATAACGCCCCAAGTAATATTAAATGCTTGTAATATAATTAATAACAAGGATATGATAGCGATAATTGTACCCATAATCATTTCTATTTTATTACTACGCAAGTAATTCTTTTGTGACACCCTTAGGTATACAACAATAGTCATTGGAAAAATCACTAAACAATAAAATAGACTCATTCCAGTAATAGCTTGAAACTGAACATACTGTTTATCATATAAATAGGATATGAGAATGAAGTTTATAATAAAGAAAATAACTGGATTCATTTGTAAAGCAAACAAATTCCTTTGAATCATTAATATGATTTGTGCTGGAGATTTTCTTTTATATTCAATATAATCTTGATCTTTCTTTTCAGAATTTTTTATATCAGTAATTACTTTCTCTTTAATATCATCAATCAAATGCGGTGATAAACCTTTATGATTAAAGTAATCTTCTATATTTTCTAGTAAAATTTTATCGTTAATACGCATTGGTAGTACTCCTTTAAAATGAAACATCTTTATTTATTGTATTGGTTTAATTTCCCCTTCGCAAATCATAAAAATTAATATTCACTGTATTATGCCATGTAATAAAATAACCGACAAGTATTGCGATTTAACTTGTCGGTTAAGCACGATTAATTTAATTATTATTTTTCCAAATCAATACGATATAATTTTATGTTTTTATCTTTTGGTGCTGAGGCAAATTGATAAGTCGTTTTGCCTTTTTCAATATATCCAAAATTACCAGCAACTTTGCTATATTCCGTATGTGTTACTGCTTTGCCAACATAATTTTTAACAGCTTGATATGTTGGACCATTAGCATCATTATACATCATTGAAATATGAGTTACTTTACCATTGTTTTTCTTACCATCAGTAGTTACTAATAACATACCTTTTTTAGTATGGAATTCGTAATAATGTTCAGTTCCATCTTCATTGTAAGAATACATAGGATTTTTGTACTTAGTTAAAACATCTTTAATAGATTCGCCAATTTTCACATTTTCTAATGACTGATCACCCTTAATTAATTGTTTAACAGTATCAATAGAGTTGCCACTTGCTGCTTCGGCACTAGTGTTCACTAAGCCTACTCCCATTACAACAGAACATGCAATTATACTTGCCGTTAGTAGCTTTTTCATAAGCACTCTCTCCTTTTATTTATATCGTCTTGTGCTCACAACCATTATACAACAATCATTTCTAAAACAACAGTCATATTACAATTATATTACAAATAATAATTACTACTTTTATATTTCACTTATCACTAAAAATTAAACATGCTTTTCATCGTGATGTTTGTTGATAAATGAAGCTGTATCTTCGACGAATCTTTCTTGCTCTTCAACAAATGGGAATGCACTTGATTCTTGATATACTTCAAAGTCCGCATTTTGGATTAAATCAGCTACTTCTTTAGCTTCCAATCTTGTTGTTCTTTCACCGAATTCTCCTGCAATAATTTTTGTCGGTACTACGACATTTCTATAAGTTTGAGAAATATCAGCGTTTTTGAATACCTCTTTAACTGCTTGAATTTCTTCTTTAGTTGATATTTCATTTGTATCTACGACATGTTTAAGGAATCGATTCATTTTTCTCGGACGATAATACTTACGCTTATTTAAAAATTTATCTTGTTTTTCAGGATCCCAGTTTCGAATAATATGGGCATATTTTCTAAATAAACGTTCTTCCGGTAATTCACCTTCAATAGATGTTGGATTTACCAACATAAGTGATGATGTAAATTCAGGATAACGTACTGAAATATCCGCACCAATGATTCCACCCATTTCATGGCATACAAATGCAACTTCTTCAATGTATAAATATTTAAGTAATTCAACAATGTCATCAGAAAAATCTTTTATTTCAATGTGACGAGGTTTATCAGAATAGCCATGTCCACGTAAATCAATTAACACAACTTGAAATGATTTTGCTAATTGTGCTGCTAATTTATTAAACACAGAATAATTATCAAGTACAGTATGAATCAATACGATAGGATAGCCTTCACCTAATGTACTGTAATGAATCGATGTTCCATCTTTTCTAGTAAATAGATCCATAATTTTCTCCTTTATTATCATTTTTTATTGGTAAAATGGTTAATAATTCTTCCACTGTTGTAATTGTAAAATCAACTTCTTCTTCGAGTGGTTCAATTTCAGCATCTTCTTGTTTATACCATACACTAACCATGCCCATAGCTCGTGCTGGAGCTACATCATTTAACGCATCATCGCCAACATACATAATTTGCTCAGGTAATACCCCTAGTTGATCAATCATATCTTCAAAAATTTTAGGATGTGGTTTACGAAAACCAACTGTTTCTGATGTTGATAAATAATTAATAACATGCATCAAACCAAGTGAATGTAATCGAAATTGTTTAATCTTAGATTTACCATTTGCGATAACACCAATTTGAAAGCCTTTTTGCGATAGCTTTTCTAGTGTATACAAAGTATCGTAATAAGGAAATACATAACGATAAAAATGCATTTCAAAATCATTAAATAAGTCTTTCCAAGTTAACCTATCTACATGGAAACGTTTAATGATTTCTTTATATAAATCAGGTTTATCATTATCTTCATCGTCATCTAGCTCAATAAATGCTTTTTTAAAATCTGCCAGTTGAACATGAATTAAGTAGTCATGAAATCGTTCATATTGCTCTTCGATAAATTTCTCTCGAGATTTAACTCTGTCCAACAACGTACCTTCTAAATCAAATACAACTGCTTTAATTTGATTCAAATCCATCGCTTATGCCCTCTTTATGTTTATAGTTATTTTTATTTTAGCAAATGTCATGTGCTAGTGTAACCGTTTCGACTGAGATATTAGCATGTAAAATAACACTGGTATACCAATTAATGCAATGATAATACTTGCCGGTATTTGTACTGGTGACAATATATGGCTACCAATAAAATCTGCCATAACCATTATTTGTCCTCCAATTACAATATTCAAAGCCAATTGTCTTCCTAATGATTGTTTCCACTGCCATTTTCTAATGAGTTGCGGTATTACCATACCAATGAATCCAATGATGCCAACATATGCGACATTTATCGCCGTTATCATAGAAGCTATACATAACGCGATATATGTAATCAATTGAACATTTAAGCCTAGTGACTGACTTTTTAGTTCTCCTAATTGCAATAACTTTAGTTGATTAAGAATGATAAATATACCAAACAGTGCAATGATAAATGTGATTGCTATTATGGATACATTTGAGTATTCTGCATCACCAAAGCCACCAAACAAATAATTGGCAATTGTATTTAATTTGCGAGGTTTTAATAAAATCAAAAAATATAGAAGTGAATTGAATAATGCACCAATCATTAAACCACTTAATATTAAGATTCTAACTGGATAGCCTTGGCTCAATACCGACGTAATGACTAATACAGTTATTAATGTTATCAAACTAAATGTTATTGAAAATACAGGAATCCATAACGTTGTTAAACCTAAAAATAATGC
Source organism: Staphylococcus sp. EG-SA-18 (assembly GCF_017151825.1). Taxonomy (NCBI): domain Bacteria; kingdom Bacillati; phylum Bacillota; class Bacilli; order Caryophanales; family Staphylococcaceae; genus Staphylococcus; species Staphylococcus sp. EG-SA-18. Next base: position 16,238 of record NZ_JACYVY010000027.1, on the reverse strand, counting down.
TAATCCTGAACCAAATGTAGCACCGCTTGCCAATCCTAATGTAAAGCTATCTGCCAATGCATTATTTAAAACTGTTTGAAATATAAGACCTGCAACTGTTAATATCATACCTGTCAACAATGCTTCTAATAATCTCGGTAATCTAACATTGATTAAAATAGACTGGTTAAATACATCATTGATATCCCCCAACTGCCAAAATAGATATATGCTAGTTGTTATAATCAATATGACTATCCAGCTCAATAATACTTTATTAAATGTCATAGCATTCTCTTTTCTTTCATCGATAATTACATTCATTATAGCAATCACATACTCGCGTTGCTATCATTCACTAAATATATTTTAAAAACCCCTTATCTCAAACATGTATTTTTTTACATGTAGCAATAAGGGGCATAATTAGAATGGTTTATTTTCTATAAATTGCATCTCTTAATTCTTTTAATCCTTCATCAATACGTGGACCGGGTCTTGATACTTCATCACCATTTACAACTTCAATACGTGTATTCTTGACAGCATTAATTTTATTGAATCCACCTCTTTTTTTGATGATATCCATATAATCTGATCTTGTCTTAGCTTCCGTCGAAATTAATATATCTGGGTTCTTTTTAATAATACTTTCCTTCGTTACAGGGTTCCAACCATTAATGTCACTATAAACATTTTGGGCTTCTAATTTTTCTAACATATCATTGAAAAATGTATGCTTTCCTGCTGTATATATTTCAGGCTTTGATGAAACCTCAATAAATACTTTTGATTTTTTATGATGAGCAGGAATTGAATCTATGACTTTATCGATATTATCTTTAGTTTCCTCAACAAGTTGTTCAGCCTGCTTATCATGATGCGTTAATTTCCCAATTTGCTTAAATGTGTTGTATGTTTCATCAATTGATTGTGCATCTTTAACATACACTACTTTGATGCCTTGTTTCTCTAATGATGACAATACTTTATTAGCAGTTGCCTTTTGCGACTCATGCGCAAGAATTAGATCTGGCTTTTCCTTTAAAAGTTCCTCTTTATTTAGATTCAAAGCATCAAATTGTTTCTTACCCTCTTTCACATCTTTTGGATAATCATCAACCGTTGAAACACCAACTATGTATTTACCTAATCCTAATTCATATAAAATTTCAGTATTACTAGGCATTAACGAAACAATTCTATGGTACGGCGATTTAGACGAGCCATTATCATTGCTACCTTGTTTATCATTATCTTTCATACCACAGCCACTCAGGACAAGCATAAAAATCAAAATAAAAGCAATTAACGATTTCTTCACACTATCACATCTCCTTTTTAAAGCCTCTTGAGCTTTAGCGATTAGAGGCTTTTATGCAGTTGTGCGCAAGCAAGCCAACTGCGTTCCTCTTCACCTTTAGCGATTAGAGGCTTTTATGCAGTTGTGCGCAAGCAAGCCAACTGCGTTCCTCTTCACCTTTAGTGATTAGAGGCTTTTATGCAGTTGTGCCTTAATATCCAACTGCGTTCCTCTTCACCTTTAGCGATTAGAGGCTTTTATGCAGTTGCGCGGTAGCATCCAACTGTTTTTTACTTTATATGCTTCTATTTATTATATAAGTCCACATACTAAAAGAAAATAGTAAATTATTTTTTATATTTCATATAAACTCATCTATCTAACTTCACAGCGTTTACTTTTTAAAGTAAGGTTCTAAAAAATCATAATTCTTTATATCTTTGTCTCTAAAGTAATGTTTACCAAATACATCTAACAGAGCATGAAATTCATTAGCATCTTGATTTGTAAAATGATTTGGTAATGTGACTACTTTTTTTAATTGATCATAATTTTTAGTGTTTTCATATCCTAATTTATCATATATTTTTCTTGTATAGCTATCTGGAATAAATTCAATACGTCCGAATATATAAACAAGTAAGACATCTGCTGTTTCACTTCCAATACCTTTCAAAGATAATAATTCTTTTCTTAATCCACCTTTATATCGCTCATTAATCTCTTGATAATTGAAATGATGTCGTGCTAACCATGTTAATAATGTTTTAATCGTCAGTGATTTACTTTTATAAAAGCCACTTGAATGTATCAATGATTGTAACGTTTCAATAGGTAGTTCTAATATATGATTTGGATTAAAATGCGTGTGTTCTTTAACTTGATTCAATGCAATTTCTGCATTTCGCCATCTAGTATTTTGAACTAAAATTGCACCTAACATCATTTCAATGTCATTATCAGCAGGCCACCAAAATTGTGGTCCGAGATGTTCATATAAAACTTTATATAATTCATCAGTTCCTAACATTTACACCCTCCATTTTAGAGGGAGTGGGACAGAAATGATATTATCGTAAAATTTATTTCGTCGTCCCACCCCAACTTGCATTGTCTGTAGAAATTGGGAATCCAATTTCTCTTTGTTGGGGCCCCGCCGGCAAGGTTGACTAGAATTGAAAAAAGCTTGTTACAAGCGAATTTTCGTTCAGTCAACTACTGCCATTATAACTTTGTAGAGCATAGAACATTGATTTATGTCTCAGGCTCTCTTATGCAGTTGTGCAGTAGCATCCAACTGCGTTCCTCTTAACCTTATTCACATACTAAGCATTCCCCAATATGTCACATACCTAATTAAAAACACTCCAACACAAAGTATCTTTCGAGAAACTCTACGTTGGAGTGTATATAAATGTTCTTACATTGATTCAGGTGCGCTTACACCGACCATTGCCAATGCATTTTTCAATGTAATTCTGACCGCTTCAATCATAGCAACATGTGCTTTTGTTTTTTCAATATCATCTGTTAACACTTTTTCAGCATTGTAGAATTTATGGAAATGAGAAGCTAAATCTTGAATATAATTAGTAATTCTATGTGCTGATCTATGTTCTGCAGCACTTTCAATTGTAGGCTCAAAGTCAGCTACTTTTTTCAACAATTCAATCGCTTTTTCATTAGTAATTGTTGTAAAATCATTCGCAGCAGTCACTTCAATACCTTGCTCTTTCGCTTGTTTTAAAATTGAACAAATACGCGCATGTGCATATTGAGCATAGTAAACTGGATTGTCTTGAGATTGCTCTTTCGCTAATTCCATATCAAAATCAAAGTGACTATCAGGACTACGCATAGTTAAGAAATAACGTGCAGCGTCAACGCCAACTTCGTCCATAATTTCTCTTAATGTAATCGCATTACCAGTACGTTTACTCATCTTCACTTCTTTACCATTTTCCATTAAACGAACCATTTGCATGATTTGAATTTCTAAACGATTACTATCTACACCAAACGTTTCAAGAGATGCTTTCAAACGATTAATATAACCATGATGATCAGCACCAAATAAATCGATTAAAATGTCATTACCACGTTTAACTTTATCGAAGTGGTACGCAATATCTGGTAAGAAATACGTATATGTACCGTCATTTTTAATTAAGACTCTGTCTTTGTCGTCTTTAAAATCAGTTGTACGTAACCATGTAGCGCCATCAGCTTCATACGTATAACCTAATTCTTTCATTTTTGCTAAAACTTCAAGAATTTCGCATTTTTCATATAAAGATGTTTCACTAAACCAATTATCAAAATGCGTATTGAACTCTGCTAAATCATTTTTCAATTTAGCCATTTCGTATTCTACGCCTAATTTTCTAAATTCTTTCAAACGTGCTTCTTCAGAATAATCTTTAATTTCAGGGTGTTTCTCTGCTAAATCTTTACCTATTTCAATAATATCTTTTCCATTATAGCCATCTTCTGGCATTGAATAACTATTGTCACCTAAAGCTTCAAAGAAACGTGTTTCAATCGAACGCGCTAAGTTAGTAATTTGATTACCAGCATCATTAATATAATATTCACGTGTTACATTATAGCCAGCTGCAGTTAAAATATTAGCTAAAGCATCACCAACTGCTGCATTTCTAGCATGACCAATATGTAAATCTCCTGTAGGGTTAGCCGAAACATACTCAAGCAATACATTTTGACCTTTTGATTCATTTACATGTCCAAATTGATCACCTTTTTCAATTGCTTCAGGAATAATTGCTGTTAAATACTGATTATCTAAGTAAAAATTAATGAATCCTGGACCAGCAATGTCAATTTGTTTTACATGTGCTTTTTCAGTATCTAAGTTATCAACAATCGCTTGAGCAATTTCACGAGGATTACGCTTTGCAATCTTAGTCAGTACCATCGCAATATTAGTAGCATAATCTCCATTTTTTGTATCTTTAGGAACTTCAATTTTAATATCAGGAATCTCATCTGCTAATCCTGCTTTGTTAATACTTGCTGCAATTTCTTCTACTAATGTTTGTTTCACTTGATCAATAATATTCATTCGCCTATCTCCTTATAGTTAATTTCATATTGATAAGAACCCATTTTTTCATTATCTTGATATAATTCATAATGAATCTTTAGCTTGCCACCGTCTCCACTTACGAAATGTAAAATGCGTAATGTTTTAACATCTAGTGGAATTCGTCCAGCCGATATATCGTAAAAAGTTGTTGTCGTTTGTCCTTCAACAAAATGCAAATTCATATTAATGTCGCCTTTACGAATCAACTTAACGCTATCATCATCCACTTTTATTGTAACATTAACTGTTGCATCCTCAATTTGTTCTACATACCGAATAAAGTTAGATTGCCTTTGTTGCCAAGTTCCTTCAGTAGTAAATTCAAATTTTTCTTTTTCGTTGTGCTGTTTCAACACTTGCTTTGTTTGAATACTTACTTTTTTATCCAATTTACTACTCACCTTAATCTTCGCATAATAGAAATATTATAGCATAAAATAAGGTCATCTTGTTATGCCTTCTTAAAGCTAAATAGGTTCAATTAATTAACAATTCCATACTTAATCAACGCTTCATATATGTAAGCCATTTTATAAAATACAAACAACACCTCAAAACCAAAAAACACGAGATTTTCACTATCTTTCATGAAAACCTCGTGTTTGATTATAATGATAGTGTTCAGAGCACTACCTTCTTCATCTATATTTAATCAATTAATATTTTTAAAATTTAATAACCATTCTACCAGTTATAGTACCATTTTCCATTTCTTCAAAAATATCATTGATTTCTTCTAATTTTCTTAATTGAACTTTAGGTGTTACTTTATTTTCAGCAGCAAATTCAAACGCTTCACGTAAGTCTTGTCTTGTACCAACAAGTGAACCTACTACTTCAATACCGTCAAGCACTAATCTTGGGATATCTAAGTTCATTTTATCAACAGGTAAACCAACAGCAACAACTCTTGCACCAGCTTTTACAACATCAACCGCTTGGTTAAATGGCGTCTTAGCAACTGAAGTTACCACTGTTGCATCTAATCCTTTGTTATCAGTTAATTTCATAACTTCTGCAACTGGATCAACATCTTTAGAATTAATAATAGCATCTGCACCTAATTCTTTCGCGAATGCTAATTTATCATCATTAATGTCGAAGGCAACAATTTTAGCCCCCATAACGTTTTTAGCATATTGTAAAGCTAGGTTACCTAAACCACCTATACCAAAAACACCTAACCATTGACCAGGTTTTACATTACTTACTTTTACAGCTTTATAAGTTGTCACACCTGCGCATGTAATAGAAGACGCTGCTGCTGGATCTAATTTTTCAGGTACTTTCACAGCATAGTCTGCAGTAACAATAACTTGTTCAGCCATTGCACCATCTACTGTATAACCAGCATTTTTCACACTACGGCAAAGTGTTTCACGACCTGTTGTACAATATTCACATCTTCCACAGCTTTCGAACATCCAAGCGATAGACACACGGTCTCCAATTTTTAATGATTCTACATCTTCCGCAACTTCGATGACTTTACCAATACCTTCATGACCTAAAGTAACGCCTGTAACATCACCAAAATCAGCATTCTTAACATGTAAATCGGTATGACAAACGCCACAATATTCCGTTTGTACCAACGCTTCACCAGGTTTTAAAGCTCTTAACTTTTTGTCCTCAATACTTACTTTGTGATCTTTCGTTACAACTGCTGCTCTCATAATAATGTCCTCCTTATAGTCACTCCAGTATGTATGATATTAATTGGCGATTACTTTCAAAAAAGAAAACGAATAATTATAGATGTAATTTTTATTTGTAATAGACGCCAGATTAAAACATACTACTGTGACCTTGTTTTTAGTTAGATATCAACCGTTAACTTTTAACGTTTCCCTAGTTAATATGTTAAAAGAAATGACATAATCGATATGCTAACGTGTAATTTTTACTTCACATATATTTATTTAAAGATAATTTATAATACTCTTATCTTCACTCTTATTATAATGTGAATTAATTCACAAAGTATATAGCTATGATCAAAAAAATGTGTCAGTTATTCAAATTTTTTATTAACTACAGATTAATTTAATTTCAAAAAAATTAAAAAAACTCCCAATCAATCTAAGACTTTATTTTCACCTCAAGATTTACGTCGTCATTGAGAAATGAATCATATCTTTATAGATTAATTGGGAAATTTTAGTTTCTAATATTTAATTAAATGCTTGATGTAAAGCATCAGAAGAATGCTTCCACATACCTTCATCATGGTTCATTAAAAAGTCTTTTAAAATAGCTTTATTCTCGTCACCAATTTGATCAATGATAATATGATGTTTCATTGATTTATCCATCATATTAACATGTTCAGGCATACTTTTATAACCACGACGAATTGCTTTATTCACTAATAAATAGCACGCTGTTAAACCAGCGTAATATGGTCCTTGTTCATTACGTTCTGTTGTTACCCAACACAACCAATATTCTTTAGCTTCATCGCCTTCAACAGCAGCTTTATCAGTAATCCATTTCACACCTTTTTCAACTTTGGCACGAGCATGCATGCCTCCAATATCAATAAATGCTTCTTTGTTAGCAACATCGATAAAAACTGGTGCAATATTGTCTAAGCTAATTGAACCAATATTTGTACCTTTATGACCATCTAGAGGGTCATTTTTTATGATATTAAAATTAAAGCCTTTTTTCTCAGACAATGATATAACCTCCATATTTAACGATAACAATTTTAGCCCTGTTTAATTAAGCTCATTAATCAAATTTTCAATAGCTTCTCTAATTGTCTTATCTTTAATCTTTGCAACCATTTCTCTAGGATAATATAATTTATAGTCTTGGCGATTAATGCCTGTAATACTATGAATGACTAATGATTGATTGCTTATTTCTCTAATCGTACCATCTTGTCTTAATAAATGAATCGGTTTGCGATTTGACCCCGGTCGATCATAGTCATATGGCAAATCCGAAAATGCTTCACTCACAAAATAATAATCTGGATTAATACCACCTGCTTCAAACAGTTCTTGCAGTTCTGATATTGTAATAATTGAGCCATCAAATGGAATATATTTAAATAAGTCTCGATTAATAAATCGACTTGCTAAATCACTTAAAATGGCATCATCTTCTTTTGTCCATTTTTCCAAATAATACGTAACTACCGCTTCATCGAGTTCAACATATTGTTCAATCGTAACTGTCTCTTCAAAAAATGGAATAAAATCATGTGGATGCAACTTAAATTCATAGCCTTCATTATAAAGCTGTTTTGCGCGTTTCAAACAATTATTAAGCAGCACTTCTCCACCACGACTAACTGGGTGGAAGTAAATTTGCCAATACATTTGATAACGACTCATAATAAAGTTTTCAACTGCATGCATACCACTTTCTTTGATTAGTACTTCATCTTTAGAAGGTCGCATTAATCTTAAAATACGCTCCATATCAAAAGCACCATATGATACACCTGTGAAATACGCATCACGTTGTAAATAATCCATTCTATCCGCATCGATTTGTGACGAAATCATCGAAATGACCAATTTATTATGATGCGTTTTATTAATTACTTCCGCAACTTCTCTTGGAAACTCAGGCGCCACTTTACGTAATACAGCATTCACCTCAGTATCTCCAGTAATAATCGCTTGTGTGTATGCTTCATGGTCTGTATTAAATATTTTTTCAAAACTATGTGAAAATGGACCATGTCCTAAATCATGTAATAATGCAGCACATAATGCCAACGGTCTATCTTTATTGTCCCATGCATCATGACCAATAAATGACTCATCAATTAATCGTCTAACTATTTCATACACACCTAAAGAATGTCCAAAGCGACTATGTTCTGCTGTGTGAAAAGATAGGTACAGTGTTCCTAGTTGTCTAATTCGACGTAACCTTTGGAATTCCTTAGTTTTAATTAAATCCCATATCAATTGATCTTCAACATGAATATATCGATGTATCGGGTCTTTAAAAACTTTTTCTTCTACTAATTTTAAATCTACATATGCGTTAGTCATTATTCCCCTCCTTTTCGTTTAATATAATATTTAATTTACTTAAAATGCTTTGTACATAAGTGCTAAGTCTAACTTTTCGCCATACATTTCTGGCTCATAAGAGCGTAAGATTGTAAAACCTTGCTCTTTATAGTAAGCTACTGCTTCTTCATTTTTATTATCTACTTCTAAGTAAACACCTTCAAATTTATCTTCAAAACGTGATAATCCTTCATTTAACAATGCTGTACCATAACCTGTATGTTGCGATTCTGGTTTAACATAATGAGCTGATAAATATAATTCTTCACCGTAAATAAAGTTAGCAAAGCCAACGATGTCATTACCTTCTTCAACGACTAAGAATAATTGTTCTTGAAGTCTTTTCTTTAAATGATGTTCATTATATGAAGCTTCTAACAAGTGATTAACTGTTGTCGCAGCGTATATATTTAAGTATGTATTAAACCAAGCTTTAGTTGCGACATCTCTAATTTGAACAACATCTTTTTCAGTTGCTTGTCTTACCTTGAACATGACTTTCTCCCCTTATTAACAAGTTTTAATAACGGCATTATACCACAACTTGCTCAATACTTAATAAACAATGATTGTCTATTCAATTTATATATTTATATTTTCCGTTAAAATTAAAAATAAAAAATAACGAAGCAAAAAATCACTTCGTTTAGTATGAGGTATGTCTTATTGCAATATACTATTCCACTCAGTTGCACGTGCTAAGGCATAGTTGTCTTTCATGATGTCACCAGGCTTTTCAGCAGTTCCAATAATATAACCATTTAAAGTGGCACCTAAAAAGTCTAAACTATATTTCATTTGCGTAATTGCTGGCTTCGCTTTTATTTTTGGACAATCTCCACCAACTAAAATAACTCTAAAATCCTTTTCGGCCATTTGTGCCTTAAAATTAGGATATCGTTTATCTTGTAATGTTTCTGACCAATGTTCGATAAATGCTTTCAATGGTGCTGAAATGCTATACCAATACACTGGTGATGCAAAAATAATTGTATCACTAGCCAATATTTTATCTAGAATCGGCAAATAGTCATCGTCATATGAAGTAATAGTCTCTGCTGTATGTCTCACGTCACGTATCGGTTTAAACTGATGTTGTGTCACGTCAATCCATTGATACTCTAAATCTTGCAAAGCGAATTTTGTTAATTGTGCAGTATTACCGTTTGGTCTACTCCCACCAAACAAAACAGTAATCATTTTAGCCTAACCTCACTTTTGATTAATAAATATCTGTGTTTTTCGTTACCTAATTATACTATCATAAGCTTTGCCTACCGAATAGTAAAACGCTTACAACTTTTATATAAATTTGACGAAATTTCGTCATGCCTTATATAACGTCGTTTGTGATACGGGGCTAATTCATGATGAAATTAGATACATATATCACCATTAAATACAATTCATTTAGTCTTCAATCGGAAACAGTTCATCGATATATTGAATCTCATCATCTGATAAAACGATATCTGCAGCTTTAATATTTTCAACGACTTGTTCTGCACGTTTTGCACCAGGAATAATCACATCGATAGCTGGTCTCGTTAAATAAAATGCTAATACAATGTTCGCAATTGAAGTTTGATGTGCTGCAGCTATGCTTTCCAAAGCTTTTACGCGACGCACATTTTCTTCAAATACACCTGGTTTAAAATCACGACGTGTAGTACGATGGTCACTAAATTTAGTGTTCTCATCATATTTTCCAGCTAAAATACCGGATGCTAATGGGAAATATGGAATAAATGTGATTTGGTGATCAACACAATATTGTAATACTGCCTCATTTTCGCGATGCAATAAATTATATTCTAACTGTACAACATCAACGTAACCATCTTTATTTGCTTCTTTAAGTTGATCTAATGTGAAATTTGATACACCAATTGCTTTAATCTTCCCTTGTTCCTTAAGCTCTTGTAATGCTGCAACTGCTTGATCTTTCGGAGTGTTGTTATCCGGAAAATGAATATAATATAAATCGATATAATCAGTTTGTAGACGTTTCAAACTATTCTCAACTTGTTGTTTTAAATATTCCGGTTGATTGTTCTGATGTACTTCTTGATTTTCATCAAATTCATGAGACCCTTTCGTAGCAATTTTAATTTGCTCTCGCGGATATTCTTTAACAACTTCTCCAACCAATTCTTCTGATCGTTCTGGCCCATAAATATATGCCGTATCTAATAAATTAATACCATGATTAATGGCTTGACGAACAACATCTTTTCCTTGTTCTTCATCTAAGTTCGGATATAAATTATGCCCACCTACTGCGTTCGTCCCAAGTGCGATTGGAAACACTTCAACATCAGATTTACCTAAGTTTACAAATTGCTTCATTAGACCCAGCTCCTTATCTTTATAACTTTTCCACTATCACACTATCATGATTTAATACAACTTCCAAATGTTAGAATTAGAGCTTGAATTTAAGCGGTGTAATAGGAAAACGTTATATAAAACTCAGTTAAAATAAGTATTGCTTAAATTGATATGCATATAGCGCGATTGCTCGTTGACCTTTAAATTACATGTACTTTTGAATCAGAAATTGAAAAACATTTAAGAACGACAATATTAAAGCCATTGCAAATTTAATTTGGTAATTTCTATTGGTTTTTAAGTATGACATGAATGTTTTTATCTATAATTAAAGCTATATTAACTAGAAAAAAACCCATTATAACTGCAATCCAAACAAAATATACTATTATGTTTTGATAACTCATTGATAATAGTGCATCTAGGAATAGCATAGTCAATCCGCCAAATAAAATATATCCAAATAATGTGAAACAAACATTTTTTAGTGTAGGTATTAAAAAAATTTTTGACCTTTTATTTTTAGTATTATAAATATTTAAAGATGATTTTTTAATTAGGCGTACATAAAATATTAAAATCCCTATAAATGTGATGCAACATATGGCAATAACTAATTTTTTATCAAGTTGAATGTCAAGTAAATGTGTATATTTTCTTAATGCAACTCCCAGCAAAGCAGAGCTACCTGCAACTGGCCAAAAAACATTCTTTTTAGCAGGTTTAACAATATTTAAGTTTTCAAACTCTTCTCTACTAATTTTGACGTATTCTTTTGGGATGAACCAATTAATAAAAGGAAAAAATAAACTAATCCAAGTGCTTATTATATCGACCATTAAGTATTCATCATTATATTTAATAATTCTATATTTTGGGTTTTTATTGATGATTTTAGATTCGCATAGCAACATTTACCAGCTCCATTTCTTAGGGCTTATATGATTAGAAATACTTTTTGAAGCTTCACCATGACATTTTCAACACCATCTACTGTTTTTTCTGCAGATTTTTCTACAGCATCTATACCAACGTCTAGTTTATGTCCTATCCAATCGTTTTTATCTTTTATTCCAAATTCATTTTTTTGATTGGTCCAATATACAAGTATTGCCGAAATAGAACCTGCAGTAAATCCAGCTAAACCATCATTTTTCCACCGTGTTAGTTTTAGATAATACATAAATTTTTTTGTCAATAATCGATGACATGTTTAACAGAAAGAAACCTGCAGTCATTACCAACCAACCAATAAAGCCTATTATATTTTGAGGATTTAAAGTTAATAACATACTTAGAGCCATTATTGAAAGACCGCCAAATAAAAAATAATAAAATATTGTGAAACAAAAGTTTTTTAATGAAGGAAATAAAATTATTTTCCCTTTACTAGAGTTATTATTATAAATTTCCAACCTTAGCTTACGATTCAGAAATAAAAAAAGTATTAAAACACCCAGAAATATTGCACAACATATTACAATCACCATGTTTTTCTCTAATTGAATATTAAGTGAAGGAATATATTTTCTAAACGTAACTCCGAACAAAATAGTACTACCTGCAACTGGCCAAAAAGCTTTATTTTTAACAGGTTTGACAATGTTTAAATCGTCAAATTCTTTTTTACTGATTTTGACATATTTTTTTGGAATTAACCAATTAATCATAGGAAGAAATAAAGTTAACCAGGTACTTACTAAATCAATCATTAAATATTCATCACCATATTTAATAACTCTATACTTAGGATTTTTGTTGATAACTTTAGATTCACATAGCAATATTTATCACTACCATTCCTTTGTTTATTATTCCTATTAAAACTTTTCAATTCCATTTGATTTAAATAATACATGAACTTTATTGTCATATAGTGAGCACATATTTAAAAATAAGAAAAACAAAAATATTACAAACAAAGTTATAAATAATATTATATTTTGAACTTCAATCGTCAATAACATATAAATAGTAAAGAATGAACCACCACCTAAATAAATATATAAAACTATTGATAAACAAAGACTCTTTAAAGTGGGAAATATGATTATCTTATTGCTTTTATTTTTGTTTTCATTATAGATTTGTAACTTTAACTTTTGATTTAAATATAAAAAAAACAGAAAAATACCTAGTATTATGATGCAACAAATTAAAATTACTATACTATATTCATATTTAACGATAAATAAATGGGAATACCTTCTTAACATAACACCAAATAAGACCGTACTTCCTGCCACTGGCCAAAAAGAATTGATTTTAGCTGTCTTCACAATGTTTAAAGTTTCAAAATCTTTTTCGCTGATTTTGACGTACTTTTTTGGAATCAGCCAATTAATCATTGGGAAAAAGAGTGCTAACCATGTACTTACTAAATCAATCATCAAATATTCATCTTTGTATTTGATAATTCTATATTTGGGATTCTTATTAATATTTTCAGTTTCACAAAGCAATGTCTCCACTTCTTTTCAATTGGTTTTATATTGATACACTTTCATATACATTAGAAGTCATTTAAATTCTACTAGCGTCTTAAAAGGATTGTGTCGACAACATTTAGAATATTTTAAATGTAATCAATTATTTTTCATTATAACGCGAACTTTTTCATTACCTATCGAAGTCATATTTAACAAAAAGAAAAGCATTGTCATCATAATCCAATAAATAAATATTATTATATTTTGAGGTTCGATTGTCATAAGGGCAATTAATGAAAATATTGAAAAACTTCCAGCGAAAATATATCCGAAAACTAAAAAACAGCCAAGTTTAAACGTTGGTATTAATATAACTCTCTTATTTTTTTCAATATTTGTATCAAACACTTTTAACTTAAGCTTTCTATTTAAGTTAAAATAAAAAACTATAACACAAATTAAAGCGAGAGCACACAATATCATTACAACTAGCTTATCTAATTGAACATCAAAAACATGTATGTATTTCCTTAAAGTAACTCCAAACAAAACCGAACTTCCTATAACTGACCAGAAAACATTATTTTTATTTGGTTTAACAACATTTAAATTTTCAAATTCTTCTTCGCTAATTATCGCGTACTTTTTTGGAATGAACCAATTAATGAAAGGAAAAAAGTACACGAACCAAGTGCTTACTAAATCGACTAATAAGTATTCACCGTTATGTTGAATGACTTTGTATTTCGGATTTTTATAAATGACTCTGACATCGCAAAGCAACATTTACCACTCCCGTTTCATTAGTTTTAAATGATCCCCAATACTTTTTGTACCTTCACCAACTATCGTTCCAACACTATCTACAGCTTTTTCTGTGGTATTTTTAAACAGCGTCTATTTAATGTCTTATCCAATTAGTTTTATCTCTTAATCCAAATTTATTAGTATGAAAAGTCCAATTTTTAAGAATTGTCTAAACAGATTCCGCAACAAAACCAGCTAAAACCGTCCATACTATTGGATTAAAAACGCCAATGTTATAAGAGCTATCATACAAAATAACACGCTCTATATTTCATTTTTAAATTAAAACAGTTTTTTCCTTTATCAATCACAATGGGCATTTTCACTTGGTATATTCAAACATTACTATCTATTTTCCTGATTTAAGATATGATTATATTTTTTTGAACCACCGTTTAAATATGCGATACTACCAATTTCGATCATTTTTACTACTCGTTTATTCTTAAAATAACATGAACATTTTTATTACCTATCGAAGCCATATTCACTAAAAAGAAAAACATCGAGATAATAACCCAAGTTAAAAATATTATTATATTTTGTGACTCTGTCGTCAAAAGAATGGTTAAAGTAAATATTGAAGCGCTTCCTAAAAAAAAGTACGCAAAAACTATTAACAATCCTTGTTTGAAAGTCGGTATTAATACAACTCTATTCTTATTAACCACGTTGGTATTAAAAATTTTTAATGTTAATTTTTTATTTTTATCTAAATAAAAAATTAACATCCCTATTAACATGATAAAAAATACAGTGATTGCTAGTTGTTTTTCAAACTGAACATTAAAGAAGTTACCGTACTTTCTCAATATAATTCCAAATAGAACTGAACTTCCTGCAACCGGCCAAAAAACATTATTTTTAACAGGCTCGACTATATTTAACCTTTCAAATTCATTTTCGCTAATTTTTGCGTATTTTTTGGGCAAAAACCAATTAATCATAGGGAAAAAATAAGTAATCCAAGTACTTACTAAATCGACCATGAAATATTCATTATTATATCTAATAACTCGATATTTAGGATTTTTATAAATTTGTCTAGATTCACAAAGCACTGTTTACCACCCCTAATTAACAATTGAAAACTAACTAAATTTGTAACTATTTATTAGACTTTAAGAATATATGTACTTTTTTATCTATAATTGAATGCATATTCATAAACATAAATAGCATAGTCATGAAAAGCCAAGAAACATATAAGATTAAATTTTGCACATTTTCAAATACCAACAAGTAAAATGCCCCATAAGACATGAAACCAGTAAATAGGTAATAAAAAATTGTGAAACAAATATTTTTAAAGGAGGGTAATAATCTTAATTTAAGTTCATTATTTTTACTTTCATTATAAATATTTAATGTTAATTTCTTATTTAGATAACAATAAAAAAATATAATCTCTAAAAACCCAATGAAACAGCTGCTCCAAACAATTAGTTCTTCTAATTGAAAATCAAATAAATAAGTATTTCTTCTTACAGTACCACCAAGTAACACAATACCCGCGAATATGGTCCATCCTATCGATTTATTTTTAACTGGTTTGACAATATTTAATTTTTCATAATCATTCTTAGTGATTTTGACATATGTTTTCGGTATGAGCCAGTTAATAAATGGAAAGAAGAAGACAATCCAATTACTTGCCAAATCAATCATTAAATATTCACTATCGTATTTGATTATTCGATATTTAGGGTTTTTATTAATAACTTTAGATTCGCAAAGCAATGTCTCCACATCCCTTTAATTTTATGTGTAATACATTTTTCGATACTTCAAAAGACATTCAAATACTATCAAGTTACTGTCATCAAAGGTTTTATTAACTGATATTTTCATATTTTTAATCTGAATTTAGTACTTTCACTTAATTTTTAAGTATGACATGAATGTTTTTATCTATAATTAAAGCTATATTCACTAGAAAAAAACCCATTATTGCTGTAATCCAAGCAAAATATACTATTATGTTTTGATAACTCATTGATAATAGAGCATATGAGAAAATCACTGTCCATAAAATAAAAAAAGCATATCTAAACAATGTTAAACAAAAATTTTTTAGTGTTGGTATTAAGATAATTTTTGACCTTTTATTTTTAGTATTATAAATATTTAAAGATGATTTTTTAATTAGGCGTACATAAAATATTAAAATCCCTATAAATGTGATACAACATATAGCAATAACTAATTTTCTATCAAGTTGAGTGTCAAGTAAATGTGTATAC
>NZ_JACYVY010000026.1:0-21998 GCF_017151825.1 Staphylococcus sp. EG-SA-18 | reverse complement strand
CGACTTGCATGTATTAGGCACGCCGCCAGCGTTCATCCTGAGCCAGGATCAAACTCTCCATAAAAATTATGATGTTTGATTAGCTCATAAATACTAAATAATGTTTGTAACTTATAGTTACGTTTTTGGAATTAATGTTGACATATTGTCATTCAGTTTTCAATGTTCATTAAAATTATCTATGGAGCGGGTGATGGGAATCGAACCCACAACATCAGCTTGGAAGGCTGAGGTTTTGCCATTAAACTACACCCGCTTATTTAATTAAGAATTTTGATGCGGCCGAGAGGACTTGAACCTCCACGGGATTTCTCCCACTAGGCCCTCAACCTAGCGCGTCTGCCATTCCGCCACGACCGCGGATATAGGCATTTAAAACATCTTCGTTTTTCAGAACGTTATTTATTATATTATGTTTAAAAATATTTGTCAATAACTTTTAATCGTTTTTTTACAATAAATTAATTTGTGTTATCAGTTGTTAACACAACGCTATTTATAATAAAACATTAAGAACTTATTGTCAACATATTTTATAAATTAAATTTAGAATTGACTGTCTTTCAAATCAAAGTTTATTTAATTTGTTCTTTTTTAAGGAACGTGTTTAATCATACTAACTATAAGCTGTACAGTCAATAGAAAAGTTCAATCAAAATGTCATTAAAAATGTATAATTATCTTTTGTGCTACTTTAAAGCTTTAATTGGGTAAAGTTTATATATTATTTATTACTAAAATACGTCAAGATTTTTAATCTAATCAATTTAATTTCATCCTATCAAGTCACAATTTATGCCATTACCTATATCATAAGTAGAAAAGCCGAGATTGCGAAGTATTAAATTACGACAATCTCGGCTTTAAACATTTTATAAACACAATTTCTTCTTATTCAATTACTATGTTTACCAATCAAAATAACTCACTGATAAATTCTATATAAATTCCATACAACTCATAAATAATCTTACATATACACGAATTAGCTCTATTTGTATTGTACTTATTTCAATTGTCTTTTCATTCTTAATTTTCCATTGCAATGTCCGCAACGCATACGATTCGTATCAACTTTACGGATACGTATATATTTTGCATGACATTTAGTGCAATAATATTCATAATTTGCCCGTTGTTGATAGCTTTCAATGCTGTTACAAAATCTAGGCGCTCCAACCTGTTGGCTCAATCGTTTAAAATCTTGATCTTTATGTTGATAACCTTTACCAGCAATATGCAAGTGATAATGACATAATTCGTGCAGTATAATTTTTACAACAGCATCTTCTCCATAATGCTCATATTGTTTTGGATTAATTTCAATATCATGGGACTTTAAAAGATAACGTCCGCCTGTTGTACGTAACCTTTTATTAAAATATGCACAATGTCGAAACGTACGTCCAAATTTTTCTTCCGAAAGATTCTCAACCATTCGCTGAAGTTTGTCATTATTCATGTGGATCAATCATCGTTAATGATACTTTGTCTTTATTTTTGTCAATACTGTAAATCCAAACGTCAACGATATCACCAACACTGACAATATCCATTGGATTTTTTACGAACTTCTTAGAAAGTTTCGAAACATGGACAAGTCCATCTTGTTTAACACCTATATCTACAAATGCTCCAAAATCTACTACATTTCTAACTGTACCACTCAATTTCATTCCTTCTTGTAAATCTTCAATTGATAGCACATCGGATTTAAGGATTGGTGTTTCAAACTCGTCCCTTGGATCTCGATTAGGTGCTTTCAAGGATTTAATAATATCCTCTAATGTAGGTACACCGACTTGTAATTCAATCGCCAGTTCATCCATATCCAATGAATTTAATTTAGCTTTTAATGCATCACTACCTAAATCATTGCCACCAAATCCGAGTTTATCTAATAACTGATACGTTACTTTATAGCTTTCGGGATGAATCGATGTATTATCCAATGGCTCTGAACCGTCTACTATTCTTAAAAATCCTATACTCTGCTCAAAAGTTTTAGCACCCAAACGCTTAATCTTGCTTAACTCTTTATTATGCTTTATTGCGCCATTTTCTTCTCTATATGCAATTATATTTTTAGCAATTTGCGAACTTAGACCAGACACATATTGTAATAATGATGATGATGCTGTATTGACATCAACACCTACTTGGTTAACTGCTGTTTCAACAACGAAAGTTAATGCATTTTCTAGTGCTTTTTGATTAACATCATGCTGGTATTGTCCGACACCAATAGATTTAGGATCGATTTTAACTAATTCACTTAATGGATCTTGAACGCGTCGTCCAATTGATACGGCACTTCTTTCTTCCACTTGAAAATCAGGAAATTCATCTCTAGCAATTTCTGATGCTGAGTATACTGAAGCGCCCGCTTCATTGACAATGATGAATTGTACTGGCAACTGATGCTTTTTAATTAAATCTGCAACAAATTGTTCTGTTTCACGACTTGCAGTACCATTGCCAATTGCAATTAATTGCACATCATACGCTTTAACCATTTGTACAAAATCCTTCTCTGCTGCCTCTTTTTTAGAAACTGGTGGATGCGGATAAATCACACCTTTTGCTATAAAAGTACCGAATGGGTTAATGACTGCTAATTTACAACCTGTTCTAAATGCTGGATCTACGCCTAATATTTGTTTACCTTTCATTGGAGGTTGCAGTAATAGATTTCTTAAGTTTTCACTAAAAACATCTATTGCATGATTTTCAGCTTTTTCAGTTAAATCAGCATGGATTTCACGCTCTATCGAAGGGACAATTAAGCGTTTCAAGCTATCTTTAATCGCCTCTAAAATATAACTGCGATTTACATTATTATGATTGATTTCTTGACGTGCAATGAAATCCTCTACTGATGTCGTATCGAATTCAAACTTTACAGATAATACTTTCTCTTTTTCACCACGATTAACAGCTAAAACTCTATGATTAGCAATGCGTTTAATTGGCTCACTATATGCATAGTACATTTCAAAAATACCTTTTTCATCTTCAGCATTTTTCTTTTTAGATGTAGTTAACACACCTTGATGATACATATCTTTTAAAATTTTTGTTCTATATTTAGGATTATCTGAAATTTGTTCCGCAATAATATCTTGTGCACCTTTGATAGCATCTTCAACCGATTGCACTTCTTCATTTATAAATTGTTGTGCTTTTTCTTCAATTGAGACTTCATGTTTACGTGCCTTCATCCATATCGCTAATGGCTCTAACCCTTTACGTTTCGCCTCAGTTGCCCTTGTCTTTTTCTTTTGTTTAAAAGGCCTATATAGGTCTTCAACACGTTGTAATTTGTTCTGTTTTAAAATATCGTTCTTTAATTCCTCAGTAAGTAATCCTTGCTGTTCTATATTTTTGATAACTTCTTCTTTACGTTTTTGTAAATTGACCATATATTGGTATTCGTCATCAATTTGCTTTATTTGAACTTCATCTAGTCCACCAGTTTGCTCTTTTCGATACCTCGCAATAAATGGTACTGTATTTTTTTCTTCTAGCAGTGTTAATACTGCTTCAATTTGTTTTTTACTAAATTGATATTTCTCTATGATTGAATTAATCAATTGATTGTCCATTTACTTAACCCACACTTTTTCTTAAATTTACTCATTTATTTTAACATATTCTAAAATACTTCTATTAAGGTATGATACTTAATGTAATTTTCACTTCCAAAACATTTAAAACGAATGATTAGGTCATACTATATTTTAAAACGCACTAAGATTATTGAAAATGACACACCATCATTTCTAAATTTCATAATCTAAGACTACTTTTTTATTCTAATAGCAACCCACCTATTTAAAACGACAATTAGATATCTTCTTCACTTAAATTATTAATACTATATCGCGACATTTATGTGGATACACATTAAACTACACTAATAATGTATTAATTCGAAAATCTTAATTAAATTAAAAATACCCCTCGATTTCAATTTAATAATCAAGGGATAATTATATGGATTTTTCATTATAAAACGTATCATTAATAAACAAATTCTATTGATGTGCTGCTTCTTGTAATTTCTTAATTGCCGTTCTCTGAAGTCGTGATACATGCATTTGACTTAAACCGATACGCTCACCTGTCTCTTTTTGACTCAATCCTTCAATAAACGTACATTGTATGATTTCTCGTTCGCGATCAGATAATATAGGTAATATTTTTTCTAAAATCATACGTTTTTCAGTTAAGTCATAATGGTCATCTTGTTGCCCCATAATATCTAATAGCGTAACAGTTGAACCATCTTTATCAGCTTCAATGGAATGATCAACACTTAACGCATTATAACTTTGTCCCATTTCCATTGCTTCTAACACTTCTTCTTCTGAGACTTCTAATCGATCAGCTATTTCACTGATAGAAGGTGAACGCTCTAATTCAGCGGTTAGTTCATCGCTCACTTTTTTGATTCTTGGCCCAATTTCTTTAATACGTCTCGGAACATGTACACTCCAAGTTTTATCTCGTAGATATCTTTTGATTTCACCGATTACAGTAGGTACTAAAAAGGCTTCAAACTTCCGTTCAAAGGACATATCGAATCTATTTATGGCACCTATTAAACCAACCATACCAACTTGAACTAAATCTTCGTGATGTGATTGTCCTTTAGAATATTTATATGCCAATGACTCAATTAGTTTTTGGTAATGTTTAACTAACTTATCCTGTGCATCTGTATTCTTATTTTCTTGGTGTTCTTTAATCCATTGGTTAATTTGCTCAGGTGAAACTTCATTAGCTGATTTCGACTCTTTCGCCATTATTTCGCACCTGCTCTTTTTTTATATACTTAGTCATACTGATTGTCACACCAGATTCTTTATATACTGTCACTTCATCCATTAAAGATTCGATTAAAAATAAACCTAGGCCACCTTCGCGTAAAAAGTCTATATTTTCGTTTTTATCGTAAGGACCTATTTTTGATTTAGTTGTTTCATAATCAAAACTGTCACCTTTATCAGAAATAACAATTTTAATTTTATCTTCTAAAATTTCAAAATATATGTTAATAATGCCTACATTGTTATTTTCTTTGTATGCATGTTTAACTGCATTTGTCACAGCTTCACTAACTGCAATCTTGGCATCTTCAATATCATCATATGTAGCACCAGCTCTCGAAAAAACGCCAGAAAGTGTTAAACGAATTAAACTTACATACTCTGCCGATGCTGGCACGCGCATTTCGATAAAATCTTCTTTAGATTGCATGTTATTCGACCTCCGTTCCTTCATTAACATGCATTAAATCCTTAAGACCAGTAATTTCAAATAGTCTACCGATACGATCTGACACACCTAAAATGTATAGTTCTTTATCATTTTGGTTTAATGCTTTTAATGTACCTACGAATAAACCTAAACCTGTCGAATCCATATAACTCACATTTTCTAAATTAACATAAATATCACGAGTTCCATCTTGTCTCATAGGTGTTAAAACCTCTTCTAATTCAGGCACAGTATAAACATCTAATTCTCCACCGACTTTAACTTCGTAAAATTTATCTTGAGTGGTTGTTTCTATATTAAGATTCATTTCATTACACTCCTACTTATTAAAAATATTTATCTTCATTTTAAGCGCTGTATCCACCATATTTATATTTCAAATTATTATATACCCATCGAAATAATTTCTAATCTTCTTTTTTAAATTAATTTACTCTTTTTATAATCAAAATAGTCATATCATCTTTTTTATTTGGGTTTTGAAGCTTTAAAATTGCTTCATAGATAATTTGAACAATATCTTGTGGGTGCATATGTTTATGTTTTTTAATATATTCTAAAAGTTTTTGTTTATCTATAAAGGTACCTTCACTATTTCTAGCTTCAGTCACACCATCCGTTAAAATGATAATTAAATCATCAAGGTATATTGGAATTTCTTGTTGTTGATATCGTGTTTGTGAACTGATTCCTAACACTCTACCTCTAACTGAAATTTCTTCGAATTCTTCTTTTTCAGCGCGATAAATATATCCAGGCTCATGACCAGCTGAACTACAATACAATAAATGGTTCATTTCTTCATATAAACCATAAAACATTGTGACGAACATATTTTGATTAATATTCTTTTCAACAACACGATTTAAACGTTTTAAACCATCACTCGGTAATTGTGAGTGTCCATAAGAATCCATGCCAAACTTTATCATACTCATTGCTAAAGCAGCTGGTATACCTTTTCCAATGACATCTGCAACAGCAAAGCTCATTGTGCCATCGTTATGGTCAATTAAATTAAAATAATCTCCACTTACTTTTTGTGCCGCCACTGAAATAACGCCAATTTGAATACTATCAAATTGTGGAATATCTGTTTTAAGCATTGTTTGTTGTAAGCTAGAAGCTAAGTCTATCTCTTTATCGTGAACTTGAAGTTTATCTACCAATCTTTGATAATCTCGATAACTATAACCAAAGCCTTTAACGATTTCTTGTAAGACATCTAATGTCTTGAACACATCTTCACGCGTTAAGTTTAACGTCAATATATAGTTTTTGTGAATATCGACAATGTCTTCAGGCAAGACGTCCTTACGAATCACTTCGTCAGTGTATTTCTCACACTTTTTTATCAATTCTACTTTATCTTGGCACGTTAAACTTTCATCAATTAAACCCTTATAATGTTGCTTAAATTCTTCCACGATTAGTTGCCTCCTCACTTCCCTTACAAAGCAAATGCTTAAGCAAGGATAATTATGATTCACTTACTAACATTTATTTAATTGCACTTATCAATTTTGTCGTTTGCAATTTTGCTGTAGATGATACTTTTAAGCTAAAAAAACTTTAGGATGGAATACCTAAAGCCTAAAAAACTTAAGACATCCTTTTATAATAAAAAATATGAATATCATAACTGGTATTTGCTAAAATCTTTGTTTATAAGAAAATTCTTCGTACAGAATTTAGAAATAGTTATAATTATTATAAAGTTATTGTCTTTTATATCAATATTTTATTTATCTCTGAAAAATACATATAATAGACGCCTAATTTTTCTGGTGAGCTACTGCATTCAGCCCTAAACTAATCATTAGTGCATTATCTACTTCTTTCATTTTATCATCGGATAAGTACGTCAGTTTTTCTTTCAATCGTTTTTTATCAAGTGTACGAATTTGTTCTAATAATATAACTGAGTCTTTATCCAACTTATACTTTTTCTTTTCAATCTCTACATGTGTCGGTATTTTCGCTTTATTAATCCTACCAGTTATTGCCGCAACAATAACTGTAGGACTATATTTATTACCAGTATCATTTTGAATTATGACTACAGGTCTGACTCCCCCTTGTTCAGATCCCTGTACTGGTGATAAATCTGCTAAATAAACATCTCCTCGTCTAATCATTCATTCGTTGAATTAGAAGATAAATATGTTTCGTTGCAATCGCATGCTTCACACTCTATCGGAAAAGCTTCGTTCGCTAGGGAGAGATTTAAATCAGCCATTTGTGAATATCCTTCTTTTAAAGATTGTTCTAAGCTATGACTTCTATTTTGACTAAAAGATAACATATGAGAACCTCCAATTGATTCCAAAAGTTATTAAATGACCTTTAATTACTCTAATGATAACAAATTTTATATGCACTGACCATATTATTTTAACAATTCATTTGTTACAAAACGTTGATCACCATCATGATAGATTCGCGGCAAACGTCTCGACAAGTTACAAAGCACTTCATAATTAATAGTATGTTGCTTTTCAGCTACCACCTCTACCGACTGTGGACTTTCTCTATGATTATCTATTAAAATCACCGAATCTCCAGCTTTAACTTGATCTGGCACTTTAACAATTGTCTGATCCATACATACGCGACCAATAACTTCGCATTGATGACCATTTACATTTACAAAGCTACCTTGCATTATGCGTAAATAGCCATCTGCATATCCAATAGGTAACAATGCTATTGTAGTTGGGTCAGTAGCTGTATAAGTTGCACCATAACTTACAGACTCACCCGCTTGTAGCGTCTTTGTTTGAACTACATTAGCAATTAATTGCACACTTGGTTTAAGGTGTACTTTAACTTTTTGCTGTACATACTCTGATGGATAATATCCATAAAGGGAAATTCCTGGTCTTATTGCATTACAGAATTGGCAATCCATTAGTAGAGAACCTGCTGAGTTCTGACAATGTATATATTCAGGTTTAATTGCTTCATTGACCATATCTTTAAAACGTTGATATTGTTCAGTTGTCATATCTCCTGGTTCGTCAGCACAGGCAAAGTGTGTAAACACGCCTTCAAATACAAGTTGCTCATATTGTTGAATGATTTCAATCACTTCTTGATACGTATTAGTATCTTTAATACCTAAACGTCCCATTCCTGTATCTAATTTAATGTGCAACCATAACTTTTTCTCTTGCTCACCAGAAATGTTTTTAATTGCTTCTTTCAACCACTGTTTAGACGGAACCGTTAAGGCAACTCGGTGTTGTATCGCTTTATCAATATCTTTAGCTGGTAACACACCTAAGACTAAAATTTTAGCAGTAATCCCATGCATTCTAAGTTCTATCGCTTCATCTAACGTTGCTACAGCAAAAAATGTGGCGCCATTTTCCATTAAATGACGTGCTACTTTAACACTACCTAGTCCATAGGCATTGGCTTTAACGACAGCCATCACTGTTTTATTTGGATGCAATGTACTGAATACTTTGAAATTTGATGCAACAGCGTTTAAATCTACATTCATATACGCAGATCTATAATATTTATCCGACATATTACTTCCTCCTGTAATTCCCACACGTTTTAAAACTAGATCTTAATTATCATTGTATAACAAATTTAAAATGCTGACTTTTCTAAAACAACTTGGCTCATCGCATAATGCTCAGTGTGTGAGATACTAACATGTACGATGAACCCTTCGTAATCAATCTTTGGTTTGCCAAGTTCGTCGTTGTAACAGTCTATATCGTTAAAAGCTACATGTTTTCCTAAGCCTGTGCCTAATGCTTTACTGAACGCTTCTTTTGTAGCAAACCTGCCAGCTAAAAATTCAATTTTACGTTGCTCATGTGTGAAATTGTTGAATTTGTGCTGTTCATTTTTAGTTAAAATCCGCTCAACCAATTTTGGCTGCTTACTATATAACACTTTTATTCGATCGATTTCGATTAAATCTACACCAATTCCATGTATCATTGATTATTCCTCATTTTTATTGTTTTCTAAATGTCTCTCGTTATTTAACCATCGTTTCAATCTACGTGCTTCACTTCTATCTATTAATTCAATTTCAGCTTGACCACCCGCTGTATAAAGGGTCAAAGTTGCTAATCGATAGCGTCTCATTATAGGACCAACATCGATATCAATATTTTGAATACGAAAATATGGTATTACTTTTTCATCCAAAAATAAAATGCCGTTTCGTACACGCAAATGGTGTTTTTCAAATGCATATCTGCAGTGCTTATATCGATATACTGGCGCTATGACAAGCGTGAAAACAGCAACAAGTAATATTATAATCACACTACTAACAATGGATATATTGTTATCTAATATCTCCCAAAATAGCCAGTTCAAAATATTAAATGCGATTAAAAGTACAAGCGCTATGGGTATCCAAAACAGCACAGCACTTAACCTCATCACTTTTTTAGCGTGTGGTGACATAAAATTATAATCCCTCATCATTTTCACCTCTTAAATACCATGATTTCAATTTATTTGCATCTTCACTTCTTGCGTATTTTAGGTTAATCGATTGGGCTCCCACACCTTTAGCAACAATAAAGCTAAAATTATTTAAATTGTTGCGTTTAAGTAATGTATGTTGCCAAGTGTCAAATCCTATAATGTGATGCGCTTTAAAATAATAAATATTTCGTTTCAATAGCTCGAAATTCTGGATAGTAATTTGTTCTTCTGTCATTTTAAAACCCGCATGTTTGACATAAAGATATCCTTTGATCACAAATAAACCAATAATGACTATTGTTATAATCGTAAATAACAATAATAATTGATTCCAAAAATAACAGCCAATACCTGCCATAGCTATGACAATAATACTAGGTATTAAAAAGTGTCTGTGGAAACCTGACAAAGGCATACCTTCATTAACTTGTTGATAAGATAAATCTGGTACTAAATTCTGGATAATTTGATATGCTTTGTCTCGTTTAATAAACGGCAATATCGGCACACTACCTGAATCATTGTCATCATCTTCGATTTTTTTATTTTCAAAATCACTTGTGATGATAAAATGTATTGCTGTGTAGCCAAATAATCTTCGTATATATGACTGACGTTCAACAACAGCTTGCAATCGTTTCGTTGGTACAGTTACTTTCTTCTTGTTAAAGAGACCATATTCAATTTTAAGTTGCTCATTTTCAAGCATCACCGAAAAGCCATAAAATCTTATCATCGTTATAATCGTTCCAATAATATATGCCACTATTAATACTAGTAAAATGATGATTAATACTGAAATACTTACAATTTGAACCCATTGACTAATTTCATGATTTAGCTTCGACCATGGGATCAACTCTCTTACAGCCCCGTAAATCGGTACTAAAGCTGCTAACGTTACACCAATGGCGCCACTGGTCATTGCCATAAATAGTGATTCTTTAAAATTCATCTGATATATAGGAATGCGTTTATTTTTCTGATTAAGCATACTATCAGTGTTCTGCACTTCATCTAAGCGACCTTCTGCGATGTCTTCCACATTACCTTCAATGTCATGATTACAGTTGTCATTCTTCTCAGCACTAGACTTTTGCGCCACTTCTGTCTTCAACTCTGTTTGCAATTGATCAATATAGCGTTCAAGATATTCACCTTGTTTTTTCGAAATAACACTTAAGACAATACCATCACTTGGTGTTTTGATTTGTAAATCCACACCACCAATAATTTGATTGACGACCCCTTGTGTCATATCAACGGACTGAATACGTTTTATATTTAATTCTTTACGCTTTTTATTAAAAATACCTGTTGTTAAAATGAAATAATTATCCTCAATCCAATATCGCGTGTTCATAATTCCGACAATTTGAGAAATGTATGATATTAAAAAGAATACAAATACAATACCTATCCATAAATATGATTCGGGATTCGTATAATCAAAATCTTTCAATTGAAAGATAATGAAAATAAAAAAGACGACTATGTTTTGTTTGATAGCATTGATTATGCCATTAAAATATGAAATCGGATGTAATTTTTGAGGTTCAGACATCACTTTCAACCCCTCTCAAATTCGACATAGTTCTCGCTTCGATTATTTTAACATCGTCATGAGACATCATCGGTAAATAAATAGTATGACCTGCAGTCATAAATCCAACTTTATACAAATTAAGCACTTTACTAATTGGATTAGATTTAATCGACAAGTATTGTAAACGTTCAATTCGACTCGTTTCTTCTTTATATATTAAAAATGATGTACGATATTGTACACTTAGTTGATCAACTTTATAAAAGCGACAATGATATTGCCATAAAGGCTTAATACATAATTTTAATGTACTCAGAGCACCTAAAACCAACAAAATATAAAGTAAGTAATGTGGCCATTCAAATCTTAACCATATAAAATAAAAAATGACATACACAGCTACACTCAATATAAATTCTAAGCCATTCGTAATGTAATAATACAACAATGCTGACTTAGGACTCTTAGACAACTTAGTATAATCTGACATATACCCCTCTCCCCAAATAAAAAATTATACGGATTTATAATCTATTTCATTTTATTTTTATATGTTGCTAATTATAGCATATGGAATATTTCATGCTAATTTATTCTTCCTAAAGGTACATCTAAAAATTTAGTTAAGCAGAAAGTGCTTGAATCGCTAAAAAGACACCATGTTATAATTTTATCAACATGATGCCTTTCATCTATAATCAATCTTTCATCTTATCAAGAGCAATATTTAGTTCAAGCACATTCACATAATCATTTGTTAACACACCACGCTGCTTACGATGTTGAATCAAGTCGGCCACTCTTGAAGTAGATATATGACGAGCATCAGCAATACGAGGTGCTTGCTTCAATGCATTTTCAACCGTAATATGCGGATCTAAGCCCGACCCAGAACTTGTTGCAGCATCTATTGTTACATTTGAATTCCCAAATTTAACATGATGTTTCATGCGTGCTATTAATTCGGTGTTTCCATTCGATTCATTACTTCCACCTGATGATACGCCGTTTTTATATAATTTTTCAGGATTCATATTATAATCAACTGCACTCGGTCTCCCGTGAAAATATCGTGTCTCTGTCCAGTGCTGTCCAATCAATTTTGATCCTACTATACGATTGTCATACGTAATTAAACTGCCGTTTGCTTGTTGATAAAAAAATATTTGACCAATTAACGTGATAGCTAACGGGAATAAAAATCCACATAATACCATAGTTATTATCGTTAAACAAATACTATTTCTTATCGTATTCATGGTACAGGCTCCTTCCTCTTTACACAAAAAATTGTACAATCATATCTATTAATTTAATGCCTAAAAACGGGACGATTAATCCACCTAATCCATAAATCAACATATTATTTATAAAAATTCTATCAATGCTGTAACCCTTTACTTTTACACCTTTCATAGCAATTGGAATTAAGGCAACAATGATTAATGCATTGAATATCAAAGCTGATATAATTGCAGATTTAGGTGACGATAAATGCATAATATTTAGTGAAGTCATTTCTGGAATTGTTGACATCATTAGTGCAGGTAAAATTGCAAAGTATTTTGCTACGTCATTAGCCAAACTAAATGTCGTTAATGCACCTCTCGTCATTAATAATTGTTTGCCTATTTTTACAACCTCTATTAACTTTGTAGGATTCGAATCTAAATCAATTAGATTAGCTGCCTCTTTAGCACTAATTGTCCCTGAGTTCATAGCTAATCCTATATTCGCTTGTGCTAGCGCAGGTGCATCATTTGTACCATCTCCTGTCATCGCAACAATATGGCCTTTCGCTTGTTCATCTTTGATGACTTTAATTTTATCTTCGGGTTTACACTCTGCAACAAATCTATCAACCCCGGCTTCTTTTGCAATTGTAGCTGCTGTTAAAGCATTATCACCTGTACACATAACTGTTTCAATCCCCATTTTTCTCAATTCAGTAAATCGTTCTACAAGACCATCTTTAATCACATCTTTTAAATAAATCACGCCAAGCATGACATTGTTTTCAATGACTATTAATGGTGTGCCACCTTTACTCGATACATCCATACAGAGAGACTCAATATTAAGAGGAATATTGCCTTGTTGTTGTTTGACAAGATTTATCATACTATTAGGTGCACCTTTGAATACCGATATTTCATTTGTAATGATTCCGCTCATTCTAGTTTCAGCTGTAAAAGTCTTATATGTGCCATCAATGTCTTTAGGCAGCTCATTTATATACATCTGCTTCGCTAATCGTACAATACTTTTTCCTTCTGGCGTATCATCGTAGATTGATGACATATAAGCAGCGACTATCAATTTTTCCAGCATTTGTTGATTCACTGGTAAAAATTCACTAGCGATTCGATTGCCATAAGTGATTGTGCCTGTCTTGTCTAAAATCATTACATCGACATCTCCACATACTTCTACAGCACGCCCACTTTTCGCTAATACATTGAATTGAGTAACACGATCCATGCCTGCAATACCAATCGCCGATAACAAACCACCGATTGTCGTTGGTATTAAACATACTGTTAACGCAATGAGCATCGCAATAGGTAAAATTAAATGCAGGTAAGATGCTATTGGATATAACGTTACAATAACGACTAAAAATATAATTGTTAACGTTGTTAATAATGTAAAAAGTGCAATTTCATTTGGTGTTTTATTTCTTTCCGCCCCTTCAACTAAGGCAATCATTTTATCTAAAAAAGATGTACCCGCTTCACTCTCAACACGTATTTCTAACCAATCAGATGTTACAAGTGTACCGCCAATGACTCCATCAAAATCGCCACCTGATTCTTTTATCACAGGTGCAGACTCACCAGTAATTGCAGATTCATCAACGGTTGCTAATCCATTTATTACAACGCCATCAGCAGGGATTGTTTCTCCATTTTCTACCCGAATATTTTGTCCGGCTTTTAACTCTGTGGCGTTCACTATCCGATACGCACCATTTTCTTCTATCAATCGAGCAGTTAAATTTGATTGTGCTTGTCTTAAACTATCAGCTTGCGCTTTTCCACGACCTTCAGCAAAGGCTTCTGAAAAATTAGCAAACAATATAGTTATTAATAATATGATAAAAATTGTAATCAAATAACCTCGCGATAGATAACTAGTTCCAAATATGTCAGGAAAACATATTAATATCAACGTTAAAATCATTCCAACCTCAACGACAAACATTATCGGATTTTTTATTAATTGTTTAGGATTCAGCTTATAAAAACTCATTTTCAAAGCTTCTATCACCATTGTTTGATTGAAATATTTATTTACATGATGCATTTTTTCCATCCCTTTACTTTATTTTAAAGTTAAAAATTCACCAATAGGACCAAGTAATAGTACTGGAATAAATGTCAAACCACTTAGTAAAACGATAAATACGATTAGTGATACGCCAAAATAAGGTTTATCAATCGCTATTGTATATTTATCTTGGTGGTATGATTTTTTATTCACTAAACTTGATGCAATCATTAATTGCAAAATAATTGGTATATAACGAGAAAGCAACATAATGATTCCTGTAGAGATATTCCAGAATGTTGTATCATCTTTCAGTCCTTCAAACCCTGATCCATTGTTCGCAGCAGCTGATGTCATTTCATACATAACTTGCGAAATACCATGAAAAGACGGATTCGTTATACTTTCACTTGCTCCAGGAATCATAAAAGCAAGTGCTGAAAATACTAAAATTAAAATTGGATGTATGAGAAAGACTAAGACAATACATTTCATTTCACGGGCGCCAATTGGCATATTTAAATATTCTGGTGTTTTACCAACCATCAAACTGCATATAAACACCGTCAGTAAGACATATATCAATAAATTCATGAGTCCTACGCCTTCGCCACCAAATACAACATTTAGCATCATTAATACCATTGGTCCTAATCCACCTAAAGGCGTTAAGCTATCATGCATGTTATTAACAGAACCCGTTGTAAATGCCGTCGTAATAACTGTAAATAGTGCTGACAAGCCTGCTCCAAACCGTACCTCTTTACCTTCCATATTCGGTCCATAAATGCCTAAATTCGCTAGTATTGGATTACCACGATACTCACTCCACATAGTTAATGTAAGAATTGCTATAAAAATGAAAAACATTGCGACAAATAATATCAACGCATGACGATGTACTCGTTTACCATGTCTACTTAACATGCGACCACATAAGAACAACATTGACATAGGAAGTAACATCATACTGCCCATTTCTATAAAATTGCTCCAAATATTTGGATTTTCAAAAGGTGTTGCAGAATTTCCTGCTAAAAATCCTCCACCATTCGTACCAAGATGTTTTATTGATTCAAGTGATGCAATAGGTCCAAATGCAATATGTTGAATATGTCCGCTTAAAGTCCGAATCATTAAATTAGCATGCAACGTTTGTGGTACACCTTGAGTCATCAATAAAATACTAATTAAACATGATAATGGTAAAAGTACTCGGACAATAAACCGAACAATATCTTGATAAAAATTACCAATGATATTAGTTAATCCAGTTAAACGTCTCAACATCGCTATACAAACGGCGTAACCTGATGCACTAGATGTAAACATTAAATATGTCATTACAATCATTTGCGTTAAATATGTCACATCTGATTCACCGTTATAGTGTTGTAAATTACTATTTGTTAAAAAAGATATTGCTGTATTAAACGCTAAATCTATCGATTGGTTTAAATTATGATTTGGATTTAAAAAAAGCCATTGCTGAACTATTAGCAATACAAATGTTATAAACCCCATAAATCCATTAAATGCCAGAAAATGTTTGACATATGTTTTAGCTGACATGTGTTCTAAATCTGTGCCGATAATTTTAAAACACATATTTTCAAATCTAGTAAATATTAAATCTACTCTTGACGATTGCACCAATGCTACGCGATATAGATATCCACTAAAAACATACGTAATCATAACCATCATTGTTAGAAACAAAATTATTTCCATGATAACCCTCACTTAATATATTTCTAAAATTTTTCACTACGAATTAAGGCATAAAATAAATACAAAACTAATGCAATAACTACCAGTAATAAAACGATGAGCATTGTCATAACCTCCTTACAACACAACAACATCGTAACAACTTGTTTATGAGAGAAATATTAATTTTCAAACTTAGTTATTAAGAAATCATTAAGATGTGTATGCAGAAATAAATTTTATAGCATTTAATTGTGAAGAATATTATGATATTGCTATCGAGGTGAAGGTTATGTCAAACACTGAATCGCTAAACATAGGAAAAAAGCGTGGATCTTTAACAATTTACATCGGTTACAGTCCAGGTGTTGGTAAAACATTTGAGATGCTTTCAAATGCCATTGAACTATTTCAAAGTAACGTTGATATTAAAATAGGATATATTGAACCGCATCAGCGTGATGAAACAAATGCATTAGCTGAACAATTACCTAAAATCACAACCAATTTTACTAAACATGGTAGTCATCATTTTCAATATTTAGATGTCGACCGCATAATCGAAGAATCGCCGACAATAGTACTTATCGATGAGTTAGCACATACGAATATTTCTAGAGATCGTCATGAGAAACGATATATGGATATTGAAGAAATTTTAAATCATGGTATCGATGTTCATACCACTTTGAACATTCAACATATTGAAAGTTTAAGTAGTCAAATTGAACTGATGACCGGTATACATGTTAAAGAACGTGTACCCGACTATTTCATAATGAGCGCCGATGTATTAGAAGTCGTAGATATCTCACCTGAACAATTAATTAAACGCTTAAAAGCTGGCAAGGTATATAAAAAGGATAGGCTAGATGTAGCATTTAGTAATTTCTTTACGTATGCCCACCTAAGCGAACTGCGTACATTGACGTTAAGAACAGTTGCCGACTTGATGAGTGATAAAGAAAAAGTCCGACACAATCATAAAACGTCACTCAAACCTCATATTGCTGTGGCAATTAGTGGGAGCATTTATAATGAAGCAGTAATTAAAGAGGCATTCCATATTGCTCAAAAAGAACATGCGAAATTCACTGCTATTTATATAGATGTATTCGAAAAAAACAGGCAATATAAAGATAGTCAAAAGCAAGTGCATCAACATCTCATGCTTGCAAAATCATTAGGAGCAAAAGTAAAAGTAGTTTATAGCCAAACCGTTGCATTAGGATTAGACGAATGGTGTAAAAATCAAGATGTAACCAAATTAATTATCGGACAACATATTAGAAATAAGTGGCGAGACTTTTTCAATACACCTTTAATTGACCATTTAATGTCCTTTGAACATAGCTATAAAGTCGAAATCGTTCCAATCAAACAAATACCTGTTGAATTGAAAATGAACAAATCACCCTATCGTCCTAAAGGCAAACGTTTCGCCATAGATATGTTAAAAATGATTTTGATTCAAATAATTTGTGTAATGATGGGACTGTGGATTTATCAACTTGATAAGCATGAGTCTAGTACGATTATTTTAATGATTTTTCTCATCGGCATCATTTTGTTATCCATTTGGACGCGATCCTTCATCATTGGCTTTTTAGCAGCAATTATTAACGTATTTGTTTTTAATTATTTTTTTACGGAACCTAGATATACATTTGAAGTATATCGCTTTGACTATCCTATTACATTTATCGTTAGCATTTTAACAAGTATTTTAACGAGTGCTTTATTAAAACAAATTAAATTCCAATACTCCATTACTAAAAAGCAACTTTATCGTACAGATTTATTATTTCAATTTAATGATTCGATTAAACAAACTTATACAGTTGAAAACTTACTAATAAATGCTGGATACCAAATTAATCAATTATTGCAACAATCAATTACTATATACGTTATCAATCAATCGAAAGTAATTAAAACAATACCATTGCAAAACCATATCGATAATACGACTCAACAGCATGAACAAGCATTAAGCTGGGTAATTAAAAATGAAAGACAAGCTGGTGCAACAACAGATACATTTCCAGGCATTAATAAATGGTTGATACCAATTGGCACATCTCCGATTAAAGGCATTCTAGCCATTGATTACCAAAGTTCTCAAGTGATTAATCCATATGATGCATCAATATTAGAATCAATGTTAAATGAACTTTCTCTCGCCGTTGAAAATGTGACGTTACTTAAACAAACGAGAGAATCCATGTTACAGGCTGAACGTCAACTGACACATTCAAATTTTTTAAGATCAATTTCGCATGACATACGTACACCGTTAACAACAATTATGGGAAATTTAGATATTTTAGTATCACATAGTAAAGATATGTCTATCATAGAAAAGGAACAATTACTTGTGCATAGTTTTCAAGAAAGTCAGTATTTATATCTATTAGTGACAAATATTTTATCATTAACAAAATTACAGTCATCAAATGTTCAGATAAAATTGCAACCTTATCTCGTTAGTGAATTAGTAGAAGAAATCGATATGATTCTAGAACGTCGCCATTTAAAAAAGCGTATAACTGTATCATCCTCAGTAGATTTACAGTTTATACACATTGACAGTAAGTTGATTTTACAAGCTTTATTCAATTTGATTGAAAATGCAGTTAAACACACTTCTACTGACACCAAAATCAATTTATCTATTCGTTATGCTAGCGATGAACAAATCGAATTTGCCGTTATAGACGAAGGACCTGGAATTAGTTTAGAAGAACAACAAAAGATATTCGAGCCTTTTTACACAGGATCAAATAAATATTTTAAAGATAACCAAAAAGAAAGCATGGGACTAGGCTTATATTTAGTACAGACTATCCTACACAAACATCAATCAAACTTACAATATAAACCGAACCAACCACACGGCAGTATATTCTATTTCAATATAGATACAGACTTTAATGAAGGAGACGTATAATGCAATCTAAAATATTGATAATTGAAGATGATCACGCAATCACACATTTACTTGATGTTGCATTAACTTTAGATTATTACAATGTAACTACAGCCGACAATGCCACACAAGCACACTTTAAAATTCAAATTGATAAACCAGATGTCATTTTATTAGATTTAGGTTTACCAGATAAAGATGGATTATGTTTGATTTCAGAAATCAGGCAACATACTGACATTCCTATCATTGTAATAAGTGCAAGACAAGAAGAACAAACAATTATTCAAGCTTTAGATAACGGTGCGAATGACTATATGACTAAACCTTTTAATGTTGATGAGCTTCGGGCACGAATACGAGTCATCGAGAGAATCGCTAAGTCGCATCAAGAAACTAACATTGTATTTACTAACGGTTTGCTAAGCATCGACTTTGGCTCCAAATCTGTTGTTATTAATAATCAGGAGGTACATTTGACTCCAAATGAATTTAGCTTGTTAGAACTATTGTCAAATCATAAAGGAAAAGTACTCACTTATGAGATGATATTAAAACGAATATATGGCTATGTTAATAAGACTGAAATGCCTAGTTTAAGAGTGCATATGACATCATTAAGACAAAAACTTTCACAATGTCATGAGGACGCAAAAGATATTATTAAAACACATCCACGCATTGGTTATCAAATGTTGCAGTGGAAAGAGAAATAATTAAATAAAAAAGATCCTGCCATTAAACGAATGATTGGCAGTGATCTTTTTTATATTCAACTTATTATTTATCGCGCACTAGCGTCAGCAAAAAGCCCTATTATTTTTTTACAAGAACATGATACTGAAATTTCATAAAGTTTATTTATGTTCGATTATTCTTAATTTAAAAATAGTTCTTTAAATTATATACTCACCACATTTGGTGGAGAACCATATTTACACAGAATGATATAACCGCATACAGATCTCAATCCAATTAAATATTTAACCTTTAAAACGTTAGTACTTTGATATCTACAGAGAATCAATTATTGAAAACAAAAAAGAGCTCAAGACATTACATCTTTAAGCTCTTAATCTATAAATTATTTTTGATGGTCAGCAAATGTGCGACCTTTCATAGGTCTGCTTCCACCGCTGCTCTTCTCTTTACGGTCGAATTTTTTTGTACTTTTCTTTTTACTTGAGTATCCTTTTGAACGTTTACTCTTACTGTCAAATTTAGGATTACCACGCTTACTATTTCTGTTACGAGAACCGCTTGGTTTACCGTTACGGCCTTTGCGAGATAATGGTTTTTCAAAAGTTAATTGAACTTCAACTTCATCGTTCGCTTCTACTAACTCTTGTAAAAGTGCAGCAACTAAATCAACATCGTTATATTCATTTAACAACTCTGTAGAAATGCGTTTCAAGCGTGATTCTGACTCTTTAGACATCCAGTTTTCAACTTTTTCTTTGATGTCATCTTCACGTGCTTGAAGTACTTCTTTACGATGAGGTGGACGAAGTGCGCTCATTTTTCTACCATTAGCATCTTCAATTTGTCTAATGTAATCCATTTCAATTGGATTTACAAATGTTACCGCGATACCTTCTTTACCAGCACGACCCGTACGACCAATACGGTGTGTATAGCTTTCAGTATCTTGAGGTATATCAAAGTTATAAACATGACTCACACCAGAAATATCTAGTCCTCTTGCTGCTACATCAGTAGCGACTAAAATATTAATTTGGTCATTTTTAAATTTCTTTAATACTTCTAAACGTTTCGCTTGTGTAATATCACCATGTAAGCCTTCAGCTTTATATCCTTTAGAAATCAAAGCACTTGTTAATTCATCAACACGACGTTTTGTACGTCCGAATACGATTGCTAATTCAGGTTGATGAACATCTAGGAAATTTGTAAATGTATCAAATTTCTCTAATTCTTTAACAATTGTATAGAATTCTTCGATTTGTGGATCAGACATTTCATTATTCATTGTCTTAATGATTTTTGGTGATTTCATAAATTGTTGTACTAAAGCTTGGATTGCTTTAGGCATTGTAGCTGAGAACAACATTGTTTGACGTTGTACTGCTGGAATTTTATCCATAATAAATCTCATATCATCGATGAATCCCATATTCATCATTTCATCAGCTTCATCTAAAATCAAAGTATGAATTCCGTCCGTTTTTAATGTGCGACGATTTAAATGGTCGATAACACGCCCAGGTGTTCCGACTACGATTTGTGGGCCTTTTTTCAAGGCTTTAATTTGGCGTTCGATAGGCATACCACCGAATACAGTAACAACTTGGACACCTTGTCCACGGCTAAATTCTCTTAATTGTTCAGCTACCTGCATTGCCAATTCTCTTGTAGGTGCTAAAATCAACGATTGAACCCCTTGTTTCCCTACTACTTTCTCAATTAAAGGAATACCGAATGCTCCTGTTTTACCTGTACCGGTTTGAGCTTGCCCAAGGATATCAATTCCTTGTAACGCATAAGGGATACTGTCTTTTTGGATAGGTGTCGGCTCTTTAAATCCCATTGATTCAAGTGACTGAACCGTATTATCCGAAATCCCTAGTTCTTTAAAATTTTGCAAAATAATTCTCCTTTTTACCTGTTTATTTCTCAATATACTTTTGCATATAAGTTCATTAATATTTCATCAACTTCTATATAGTACCACCAAAAAAATTTAATCGCAATAAAGCAATTTGCGAATATTTATTAGAATCACATTAATTGATTGTCATATTTTTGTCAAAAAGCTAGCATTAGATAAGATGTAAG
>NZ_JACYVY010000025.1:0-23007 GCF_017151825.1 Staphylococcus sp. EG-SA-18 | reverse complement strand
ATACTGGTTTATCAATTCTTTTTTATTCGAATTATTATATAATTTTTTTAATATTTCTTGATATTCTGTTTGAAAAGGTAACTTACTAACATTGGAGATACTTGAAAGTGTAAATACTAAAGCTTTCAATTCTTCGTCTGTGATTGCTATTTTCGTTTGGTTTCGATTACCTATGGTCATATAACCGCCATTTTTCCCTGTACTACTATATAAAGGCACTCCTAATGCTTCAATTTCTTTTATATCCCTTAAAGCAGTACTACGAGAAATATTAAATTCTGACATTAAATCATTTAACTTGAAATTCCTATTTTCATTACAGTATTCAATCATATGATATAATCTAGCAGATTTTTTCATTATTATTCCCCTTTTAGTATCAATAGGTGACACTAATACAGTATATACTTATTTATAACAAATCTAAGGAGGAAAAAACATGAAATTTCAAGTAAGTCCATATTTTTTAATTATAGAAAATGCAGATGGTTTGAAAAGGTTGTATGAAGAGCTGTTTGGCGCTAAAACACTGTATATCCAACGTATCAAGGATAGACCGACAGATAAGAAACTTAATATTGATAAAAAAGATTTAAATAAAATTGATCAATGTGTACTTCAATTTGGAGATATAAAAATTATGATCGCAGATGACACTGAAGGTTTGCCCATAACACAAGGTAATAATATATCTCTTTGTCTCACTTTTGACCATGTAGAAGAAACTAAGCGTGTGTATGACCAGTTAATAGAAAAAGGCAGTGAAGTATTAAAAGCATTCAGCCCAGAGTTCTATACTGAAGGTTATGGTTATGTAAGAGATCCTTATGGTATATCTTTACATTTATTTACGAAAAGGAAAGGTTAAACCAAGTTTCTAGTGTTCTATTACAGATATTGGTACAACTATAAGGACATTTGGGAACAAATTATCGCATGTTTTTTCAATATAAAAAGCCATGACATTATGCATCTTGGCTTTCGTTTAATCTTATACCTATTTAATAGTTTAATACCTACTGTACAGAATGAACAGTACAGTTATGACGTGCTTTTAGTTGTGATTCTATTATATGTATAGTATTTGAACTTAAGGCAAAATATGCAATACCCCGTATAAGCGATGTTTTTCATTATCAATGATTTTGGAACGGGAAAGGGTGAGGATTCAGAATGGTTTCCCGTTTCTTCATTTAGATATAAGTTTTTCAAGTTTTAACTCAATATATATTTAAAATTTCTTTTGATTAGTAGATTTATTATCAACTTCAATCATCTTACTAAAACACTCAATTTTTTCTTAAAGAAGATTTAGCGATAACTCTATTTGCTTCTGCTACTTTTTCAATTATCTTTTTCATACCTTCAATGTTTTCATTGTTTAACTGATTACTTACTTTATCCAATTTTAAAGCTAACTTTTCGAGACTGCTTCTTTGCTTACTTTCATAATACTTATTATTAACGTCACATTTAATAAAATAATTTATAATATCTTGAATATCCTTAATACTAGCTTCTATATTTAATATTGACTTACCTCCACTTATTCAAAATTATTTTGTATCTCATATTTTTTAATTTTATTAGTGAGTAATGAAAAATCAAATTTTCTAATTTCCTGATTTACATTAATTTCAGATATCTTCTCAACTAATTTCTTATCAAACAAATTACCTATAATAGTATTTACTGCTTTAATTTTACTATCATATGGTTCACTATAATAATATTTATCGGTTTCGTATTTTATCGTTGAAAGTGGTTCTTTAATATTACCCTCATAACAAATTATGATTAAATTAATAGCGTTTGAAAGCTGTAAAGCCACTTCATTATACTGTTTTCTTTGCCTATTAATATCTAAATTACCTTTATTCGTTACGCCTTGCAATTGATTACCTTTATTAATTACTTTAAACGGGTTAAATAAAGGTAATTTGTCTTGATTTGATAATTTTAGTAAATCTTCAGCAATATGATAACCACAATTAAACGTACCTAAAACTTTTTTAGAATTATCTTTTAAACTGTATGAAAAACAATAATAGCTATCTGTCAGTCTACCGCCTTCACCGTCTTTCTTTTGACCTTCTAATAATTTTAAATGTGATATAGGTGTCACATCATATTTCTCAAGAAATTTAAGTCTATTTTCATGACCTCTTAAATTCATACTTAAAGACCCCCTTTATTTAAATTTGATACATTATTATTAATTAATCTGATTTTCACTCTTCATCTACTTACTCATTTTTTTACCATCACTTATGATAACTTTCAGCGTATTTTAGAAGATTGTTGTTTATAGTTTCTGTACTATTAGAGTAAATCAAGAAAAATATACATACAATTGCTAAAAATAATATATTATAAATAAAATGGATAATTAATCATTTTTATCAATTATATTAAATTCATCACGATGCCTTAATATAGATTTTATTCACTTTACGTTGTTACTAATATTTAAAGTGTCTTGCGTCCGTTTTTCATATCTTTTTTCAGAAATAAGATGATAATTGAAGTTAATTCTTTTCACCTTCTCTATTCCCTTCCAATCGAACAGTACGGTTTTTCCGGATAATTCGATTTTCTGTTAATTCATTTCATTATATATAAATATTGCCTAATCCATACAGTTTTTTCTAATCTTATATTTATCTTTATTTAGCCTTTTTCAGTTTGGTACATTAAAAAATTATAATCCCATTTTTAATCCTCTAATTTAATATTTTTGTCATTATACTACAAACGGAACGTACGTTCTATTTATAGGGACTTTCAGCGTATCGATTAAGAGTGAGGTACAAAATATAACAACCCTGATCATTAGTTCTAAAGATCAGGGCTGTTTGGATCTATTTTATTTTAACAATAAATTCGTAAAGATTATTTATATCATCTAGGTTCTGATTACATTTAAAACTGTCATAACAAATGTAATCTCCTTTTTTAGTATATGTTCCACTACTCTTATTATGTTTAGTTTTATTGAGAAAGAGTGATGTATCAGATTCCTGATTACAAATTTTACAGAATCCTTTTACTTTATTTGGTGAAATTTCGCCATATATACCTTCGAATTTATCATCTAAATTTTTATAAACGATATATTTTCGGTTAGAAGAATTATCATTCCAT
The DNA here is from genome assembly GCF_017151825.1 of Staphylococcus sp. EG-SA-18. Lineage (NCBI taxonomy): Bacteria > Bacillati > Bacillota > Bacilli > Caryophanales > Staphylococcaceae > Staphylococcus > Staphylococcus sp. EG-SA-18. Next base: position 19,863 of record NZ_JACYVY010000025.1, on the reverse strand, counting down.
CCTAAATATGAAATTTCTTTTGTATCAATTAAATTTATATCTGGTCTCTTTAATTTTTTTACTTTACGAAAAATTTTCTCCAGTTGACTTGATGAAGGTATTTCAAAATCTTGGATGTACACTTTTAATTCATTTAAAAGATGTTCTGCTTTTTTCTTAGTTAATTTTACATCGTCAATCGATGTAATAAAGTCCGAGATATCAATATCTTTTTCTTTAAAGATATCATTAATTTCATTTAGTAAAAAATCTTTTTGTGTTTTATGGGAATTCATATCGTTTGTACGATATAACTTAATCAATTGATATACTAACTGCTTTACTTTAACAAACTTATACACTTCTATTTTATTCATTTCATATTCCTCCATTTTTGTTGAAGTACTTTGTGAAATGAATGCTATTCATAACTAAGTACTTCTTATCTTTGAGTTAGAGTACTATAGCGTATGATGTATGACATATTTATATGTCGCATTATAATCAGCTCCTATAAAAATCTTCCATACTATCTTAGCAGATGATTTTATAAAAGTGAATAAATACTCCTTAAAATATCTAGTGGCATATTTATACTTATATTATATTCAGTAACTGCTCTTTTACTTATTTCAGCATCCGAATCAAGATTTATCACTTCAAACTCTAGTATCTAACTGGATATAAATGGAATTCAACAGTTACTCCCGCTTCTGTTAATGCTCATTGTCTTATCTCGAAACCGATCAAGTGATCCGACTGTCGTATGTGTAGATGGTAAATCACTAAAGTCTGTTTCAAGAATTGGTACTGCATACTTCGGTGTATCTCCTTCAACACCTTTAAGATACATAGACCATGCAAACTAATTCAATTCTTTACTCCATACTCTCTTATCATTAAATTCATTACTTGATTATGTTATACATACATTATTGCATTATAGCTTCATTCACTATTTATCATTCCCAATCTTTATTACATAATTCTTTAGCGATTTGTTCGGTGGTTAAGCAATCCCTATTCAAAATTTCATTCACATTAAAATACTTAACTCCCATCAATCCACCTTTAGATGTTTTCTTGTAGTCTGTCTCTATAAAATCTTCAATTAAGTAATAATAATGGGGTTCGTTCAATAGATTAGTCCACTTTTCTTTCCCAAGCACCATTATTTTATTTTTAACTATTTCATACTCATCAATCGATAACTCAGTACCTACAGGATAAACTGTCTTCAAGGATAATGAGCTCTCATTTATTTCCGTCACTATTACTTTGTCTACTTTTCCGATAGCTTTTATTGCTTTGTCTTTATATAACCCAATGTATTCTATCGGCTTGAAACTGTAACCTCTTTTTCAGCAGGATGAAAGTAAATATTATGTTTAAGGTTATCATCAAATGAGCTACCTGAAAGACACATTCTCATCCTTCCCTCAATATCATCTTGAATCATCTACACTTAATTGGACATATTATAAGAGAATCAACTAGAAAATATTGGATAACTATTACTACTTTAATTGTAAATCCACCAATCGAGGTAAAATATTCATAAATTGAAGTTGTTTCTATTTTCCATTCACTGCTTTGGTTTAAAATAGAGGAACAGTAGCTTGCTTACCATTCTGCATACTCATTTAGTAATAAAAACACTGCTTTTTTCATTTAATTCCCTCTTTGCTTTTAAAGTAGATAACCAATACTATTACTAATTCTTAGAATTAACGATTACTTGATAAATTTTTTCTACTATTTCTTCTATACTAAAATCACTTGTATTCAATGCATACTTATCTACTAAATATGGGTTGTATGCACGTACATCTTCAACACTCACTTTATGCCAAATAGGTAATATAATAACATGCTCTTCATTTATTTCTCTGTTTAGAAAGGATAAAAATTCGTACCTGCTCCAACCACTTTCAATAAAATTAGGGGATAAAAATACTACAACAAACCGAGAGTTTAGTATACCCATATTCATAGTTTCTGTTTGACTTTTTCCGATTTCAAAAACTTTAACATCTTCAAAGACTTTTAGTCCTTTTTCTATTAGTTTTTCACTTATCTTAGATACATAATCTTCTTTATCTAAACTAGAATGGGATAGAAAGACATCATATTCAATTATCTCTTTTTGATTCACTGCTTTTTTTATCTGATTTGATATCTCATTTATTTGATCTGAATTAGTTAATAATTTTTCCATAATCTCTTCATTTCCTTTTGTATTTTTATCTAACATACTGGATAATTTCTTTTGATTCCTAGACTGCTCTTTTTGAAGATTAATTTTTGTTTCATTAATTTTTTTCTCAATCTTAGTATACTCAACTTGTAAATCTGCAAGTTTTTGCTGCTTTGTAACTAATTGCTTATTAGATTTTTCCAAATCTCTAATATTACTGGAAGTAGGTTTTCTTTTTTTATTTATTCTTTCTATCCTTTTTCTTAATCTATCAATTTCATCTGGTAACTTATTCATATTTCTAGCTATTTTTGCAGATTTTGACATTTGACTTTTTAATTTAGTTTCTAATACTGACATATAATACCTCGCTTTTTATAATCTTATTCATTAATTGAATTTAATTCTTGCGTTATATTATTTGAAGCGTATGGATTTATCTCCATTATCCAATTAACATGGCTAGATAAACCATCTAAGTCAGGAAATAATGATAATTCGTTGATACCATAATAAGATAACTCTTCTCTTAATTTTTTGCGATAATGTTTCTTTATGATGATTTTGTGTAGTTCTTCTTTCTCTGAAAGATTAGCTTCTATAGAATTTGTAGGAGGCTCATGAATAGTAAAAATTCCACTTTGTCTAACCACTCTCGAAGCTAGACCGTTAGGCTTTACTTTTTTTATCCATTTACTCTTAAAAGGCGTAGCCCCTTTCATATTCATATCCGATTTTTTTAAATAGGCATAAATAACAGCATCACAATCCTCATATGTTTGCACCGCAAAAAAGGCAGCAACTAAAGGATTAAAACTCCAATCCAATAGTCTAGTAGCTAATCCGTGATGTTGCGCTATAGTTAGCATATCCCAATCACTATAAGTCTCTTTTAAAAATATCATTGCTTGACGTTTCCAAGCATAAAATGTTTCTTCATCATCATATTTATCATAAGGTGCTCGACCAGCTTTCGGAACTAAACTCCAATTCAAATTACTATGACCTCTAAATAACCATAAGCTATTATCTCTATAATTCTTTAAAACTTGATGTAACTCACTGAAAGACTCGACTGACCTTTTCATAGGACCCCTCCAATAGGAACGTTTGTTCCCTTTTATATTGTATATCTTATCTTATAGGGAAAAATTAGTAAACATTATTGAAATATCTTAAAAATAAAACTAGCATTATGTCTATACATTTAATTATTGAAAGTGAGTAATACTATGATTAAAAATAAATGGAAAATAGAAATGTGGTTTCGGAATTTTAGTTATTTTATACATAAAATTGATTCAGAATTTATATTAGAAGAATACTTAGAGGATTATTTACCTAAAGAATACCGACCAAATTTTATATGTGGAAAAGCCCAACCTAGCGAAACTATATATGTAAGTTATTTTATAAATCAGGATGAACAAACTGTGGAGCAACATACTGTGGAATGTGACAAAACTGGTTTTTTTATAGATGAAATCCCTAAACATTTTATAAAAAATAAAATGCATTATTTTATTGATAGTCAAAGTAAAATTGATATTAAAGACTTATTAAATGAGTTTATTGATCAAGGTACAGCCATTTTGAATATATTAGATTTAAATGACCTAGAAACATATTTTAATGATTACTTAGAAACAATCAACCATACAACAGAATTCGCTAAAAAAATAGCTAACAAAGCTATGAAAGAAATTCGAAAAAATATTGAGTTAGAGCAAATTAAACAGCAAGTAAGTTATATGAAAAATGCAGATCAAGTCTCTTCTTTAGAAAGCTTTAAGGATTTAAAGCATACGATATTAAAACAACACCGAGATTTATCGTTAAAAAATGTTGATGATATTATAATAAGCGACTTTTTAACAAGATACCTCATTTATAAAGAAAAACAAGATTCGTATGTAAAAAAAGATATCTCAAGTATAAATAAATCTCAGTATTTTAAAAAGTTAGTAATCGAAGGTTTAATTAGAGAAAGAAAGAGTAACTCTCAATACTTTGAAATAGCTAATAGTATCAAACCTTCATCTCACAATAATAATAGCTTAAATCAATCTGATGAAATAGATCAATTTAGACAGGCTGTAATTGGTATTTCTCTTAATCTATACGATCATAATGATACTTACTTCAAATTTATCCGTAGTATTATGAAAAAAAGTTCACGTAAAGTTAATTTAACAATAGACGATATTATTAAATCTAAAAATAATATAGATAAATTTATGAAGAAAAATAAGTTAATTAGTAATAATGAGTTATTTTATTTAACAACAATTGAGGATACATTTCATTTTACATTATTCACTGCTATAACTGATTTAATTGATAAAGTAGTCAATGTTTCAAGTCGTATTATCGAAGAAGCATCTCAATACGATATATTAATTGCCTTACACAGTTTGAATAGTTTAAAAAATGAGTTGAATACAATAATAGATAAACACGAAGAAAATTTAATTCGTTTCGAAAGTCTTATTAATGGTTATGTAAGAAATACTCAATTAAAAATATTAGTTCGCAATACAATTGAACAGCACCCAGAACTAACAATGAAAATAGAAGATTCATTAATTTCAAACCTTAATGATTATAATATTAGTGAAATATATAGTAGGGAGACTTTTAATAACGATTACAATGGTATTCTTGATAAATTAATGATTCAGGTAATTAATGATTTTTATAAATTACGCTTAAAAAAATTGAATAGTGCATCTAAATTATATTATTAACATACCTTTTTAAACCCAACGATTTTTTTATCGTTGGGTTTTTTAATTAACAAAAGGTGTAATACCAATGTCCTAATATTTTCCTCTCAAATTTAGAACTTTATATCTCAGTGTAGATATAAGATACAAAGGCATCATTTAAATGATGACTAATATACAAAGGATGATCCAAATGACTTACGAGCAAGAAGATGATTTTAAACTGTTGAAAAGAAGAATTTTAGGAATTGGATTCGTTTTACCGGAGGGACAAGTATTTACTTTCCATGACTTGAACCGTCGTGCAAATGTACAATGCTCAAAAGCTGTACAACAAAATGTTGGACGTTGGTTCGCATATTTTGTTAAAAATGCGCCAAGTGTTCCATTTATTATTATCGGTAAAAATACCAATGGTCATTTAGTATATATGAAAGTCGGACCTAATCCACTCCAAGATAGCAACCCTTCGAAAGGAGGTGTTCGCTAATGAGTCATTACATCATTTTTGAAGCAGGTCCATACCAATTAGATGCAAAGGCGTGGCGTAAAACTTTTCCACCTAAAAAAGATGGAGATAAGGAAAAAGTAGTGCCTATATCTAGTTGTATCGTTGTTGAAGCTAAATTTTGGCATGCCTCAGAAAATACAGAAAAAATAATTATTTCTAACGGTAAGGATAAAGAACATACATTTGAATCTGATATTTTAACAACTCGAAACTTACCTTCCTTGATTAAATATGGTCACAGTATCAATGAAAGTTATATAAGAGATTTGAGCTATGCACTACAGTTAATGCGCGATGAACTGCCCACTTCTGATTTATATGATGGCTCGGGCATCATAGAAACACCCCACGGTTACATTGTAATGGTAGATACCGTTTACACATCTAAACAATATGATCAGTTAGCATCTTTAGAGCCTATTGTCGATAGTGCTTATCTATTAGAGCCTAAAGGGACATTTAAAGATTGGTTAAATATGTATATGAACGAAGTCAAAGGTCATCTTCTTCTAGAGTTAGCGGTCATATTTGGAATTTCTGCCTTAGTGACAGCCTTTCTGAAGCATAAACATGAGGTTGAATTTGCTGGTATCATCTTTAGTTTTACAGGCCAGTCATCAACCGGTAAATCAACAGCGGCAGCTTTAGCGGTATCCGTCGCTGGAAATCCAACCAAAGGTAATAAAACGCTTTTTCGAAGTTGGAATGGCACACGTAACGCTCTTGAAGGTTACTTGAGTAACAATTATGGCATACCTATGGTATTTGACGAGCTCTCCTCAGCAACTTTTAAAGATACAACAGGGTTATTGTACTCCATCGCTGAAGGTCAAGGGCGTCAACGTTCAAACGTTCATGGAGAAGTTAAAACACCTAAGAATTGGGGAACTTCTGTCATTTCAACGTCAGAATACAGTATTTTTACTGATTCAGCTCAAAACGATGGGTTACGTGTAAGAACCATTGAAATTAATGAGCAATTTACTACAAATGCGACCAATGCTGACAATATTAAAAAAGCTGTGGCGCTAAACTATGGTCATGTTTTACCGTTAGTAGCTCAATACCTTATAAATCGTGAAGAGGAAGTTATTCAATGGTTTAAAGATGAACATCATTGGTTTAAAGCTAAATTGAAGAGTGAAGCAAACAATACAGGTATTCGTATGTTTAAGCGTTATGCAGTCATTACAACATCTGCGCAAATATTAGGTCGTGTTTTAGCTACAAATATTGATATCGCTAAAATAAGAGACTACTTTATTGATTATCATACTCATACAGTCTCTGAACGATCACTGGCAGATAAAGCGATTGAAGTCATTACACAATTTGTAGCACAAAACCGTGGTAAGTTTTCTGATGACACAGCGTTAAAGAATATGATTGAGAATTATGGACTAATTGCCTTAAAAGATGATTATATCGAGGTCAAAATCATTGCGACTGTATTTAAAGATATGCTGAAAGAACAACACTTTCAGGATGTCAACAATGTCGTGAATGCACTAAGAGATAAAGGATTTATCGAATCTGACCGTGATCGAATCACGACAAAAAGAACAGTAAAAGATGACTATGGCAAGAAACAGTCACTTGTTTTTTACCATTTAAAGTTAGATTCAGAATATGCGTCTATTTTTGGTCTAACTAAAGATGCTGAACCTATTAAAGCTAAAATTAACTTGGATAACAAAAAGATGCTTGAATCATGGAAAAAACAGAATGATGATTTAATTGATTTTTAATAACTTAAAGATGCAATCGTACAGGATTAGATAAAATGGATGAATTGATTGAATTACTAGCTGATTTAGTTGTTGAAGAAATTAATCATGCTGATGACTAATAATAACGCCCAACACCAGCAGGTGTTGGGCTCATCTATAAATTCGTTCATAAATATATATTATCACTTTGGAAGGAGGAAATACTATGAAACAAGCAATAGGTTACTTACGACAGAGCACTACAAAGCAACAATCCTTAGCAGCACAAAAACAAACCATCAAGGCATTAGCCGAAAAACATAATATTCAACACATTACCTTTTATAGCGATAAACAATCAGGACGTACTGATAAGCGGAATGGTTATCAACAAATTACTGAACTGATTCAACAAGGACAATGTGACGTATTATGTTGCTATCGTCTAAATCGACTTCATCGTAATCTAAAAAATGCATTAAAGCTCATGAAATTATGTCAAACGTATCATGTTCATATCTTAAGCGTTCATGATGGCTACTTCGACATGGATAAAGCATTCGATCGGCTCAAACTCAATATTTTCATCAGCTTGGCCGAACTAGAATCTGATAATATAGGCGAACAAGTCAAAAATGGAATCAAAGAAAAAGCGAGACAAGGTAAACTAATTACAACACATGCGCCCTTTGGGTATCACTATCATAATGGTACTTTCACGATAGACACAGTAAAGTCACCAACAGTAAAAGCTGTGTTCAATTATTACCTTCAAGGTTATGGTTATAAAAAAATTGCGCAATACTTAGAAGCTGATGATAACTTCATTAATCGCAAGCCTTATCAAGTGCGTAATATTATCCTCAATCCTAATTACTGTGGCCGTGTTATCAATCAATACGGACAATATGAAAACATGTTCCCAGCTATTGTCAGTACAACGATATACGAAGAAGCTCAAGTTACCCGAACTCAGAAACAAGTAAAATGTAAGCCGTCAGAAAATCAACTCAAACAAAAAATCAAATGTCCCTATTGTCATTCGACACTCACAAACATGACTGTCCGAAAACCAGATCATTCATTGCGTTACTATGTCTGTCCGCAAAATATGAATAACGCTCGCTTTGTTTGTGAATTTAAAGGAATCAACGCACAAGAATTAGAAACAAGTGTTTTAGCGACTTGTCAGGACTTCTTTCAAAATCAACAGCTCTATTCAAAAATAAACCATACTATTCAACAACGACTCAAAAGACAAAGAGATATAGAAATTAAAACTACACTCAATCACGAGCAGCTGATAGAAAAATTAGCCCAAGGCAAAATTGATGCAGAAACGTTCAAAGAACAAACGCACTCATTACATCAACAATCAAAACCTATATCATCAATCAGTGCGTATCAAATTCGAAAAGCTTTCCAAAACATCATTCAACAACGTTTCACGCTAAACATGTTGTACCCCTATATTGATGAAATTAATATTTCTAAAAATAAAAGCCTCGCTGGCATCTATTTCAAAAACGAACCACTGAATATTGTAAAGCAGACTATGAAATTATCAATTGTATAATTAAAGAAAGGATGGATTATAATGGATAAAATGAAGAAAAAGCTTGTAGGAGGCTACATTCGCGTGTCCACAGAGAGACAAGTAGAGGGTTATAGCATCGAGGGACAAATTACACAAATAGAGCAATATTGCCAATTCAACGGCTATGAACTCGTTGATATATATGCAGATCGGGGTATATCAGGAAAATCTATGAACCGTCCTGAATTACAGCGCATGTTAAATGATGCTAAAAATGGAAAATTAGACTGTGTTATGGTTTATAAAACAAATCGTTTGGCACGTAATACTTCCGATTTACTTACAATCGTCGAAGAACTTCATCGTCAAAATGTTGAATTTTTTAGCTTGTCTGAACGTATGGAAGTCAAAAATTCAACAGGCAAGTTAATGCTCCAGATACTTGCAAGTTTTCCGAATTTGAAAGAAATACAATTTTAGAGAATATTTACAACGGGCAACATCAAAGAGCTTTAAAGGGCTATTATCAAGGCAATCTTCCATTAGGATATAATAACATACCTGATAATAAAAAAGAATTAATGATTAATCAACATGAAGCTAACATCGTTAAATATATCTTTGAATCTTATGCCAAAGGTCATGGTTATCGTAAAATAGCCAATGCACTCAATCACAAAGGCTATGTGACTAAAAAAGGCAATCCATTTAGTATCAATTCAATAACCTATATCTTAGTCAATCCATTCTACATTGGTAAAATTCAATTTGCGAAGTACAAAGATTGGAATGAAAAGCGTCGTAAAGGACTAAATGATAAACCTATTATAGCTGATGGTAAACACCCTCCTATTATTAGTCAAGAATTATGGGATAAAGTCCAATCACGCAAAAAACAGGTCAGTCAAAAACCTCAAGTTCATGGGAAAGGAACCAATCTATTAACAGGTATTATTCACTGCCCACAATGTGGTGCACCAATGGCAGCTAGTAACACAACGAACACATTGAAAGATGGTACTAAGAAGCGAATACGTTATTATTCTTGTAGTAACTTCCGAAACAAAGGCTCAAAAGTATGTTCTGCGAATAGCGTTAGAGCCGATGTCATTGAGAAATACGTTATGGATCAAATACTTGAAATTGTCAAAAGCGATAAAGTTCTCAAACAAGTTGTCGAACGTGTTAATCAAGATAATCAAGTCGATGTAGCTGCACTCAATCATGATATTGCTTATAAACAACAACAATTTGATGAAGTAAACATCAAACTTAAAAATCTCGTTCAAACCATCGAAGACAATCCAGACTTAACATCTGCACTCAAACCAACCATTCATCAATATGAAACAAAACTGAATGATATTACAAACCAAATGAATCAACTCAAGCAGCAACAAAATCAAGAGAAACCATCTTATGATACGAAACAAATCGCTGCCCTATTACAACGAATATTTCAAAATATAGAATCCATGGATAAATCACAGCTCAAAGCATTATACCTAACGGTTATTGACCGTATTGATATTCGTAAAGACGAGAATCATAAAAAACAATTCTATGTCACTCTCAAGCTCAATAATGAAATTATTAAACAACTTTTTAATAATAACAATCTAGACGAAGTGCTCCTCAGCACTTCGTCTTTGTTTTTGCCTCAAACACTCTACTTTCAAATATAATATCTATGTACTGTCCTTTCGTCATTCAATAACACTCATCTAACAAATATATTCAACACGCTAACAAATCATGGCTCAATGTGAAGCTTATATTGATATGACGAAAGAACATCCCAAAACAAAATATAAGTGGGATAGTAACGGGATTGGCTAACTTCATGTAGGAGAAGGATTACGCAAGCGTAATCCCAAAATCCCGTTATTATTTATAAATAAATAATATAAAAAGAAAAAGTAAGTCGTAATAACACCACCAAATCCAAATAATATATAAATATATACCTATATTTCCCAACAAATGAGCGGGATAACGGGATTTTCTTGTCATATCAATGTTTGTAGCAGTTTTTCATATGGGATTTTCTCTTATTCCCACCGGGATTCGTAATAAATGATAAATCAAATATATATTATCTCAGTGATGTATATGAAATACATCGCTAACACTATCTAGGAGGCAATGATATGAAAACAACCACTCAAGAACTCAAACAATATATAACTCGTCTATTCCAACTATCTAACAATGAAACATGGGAATGTGAAGCGTTAGAAGAAGCAGCAGAAAATATACTTCCTACTCGCTTTGTAGACCATACCCCACTTGCGCATCTTACACTTGAAACTTATACCTACTATAACGATGAACTACATGAGCTAAGTATCTATCCATTTCTTATGTACGCCAATAACCAACTCATCAGTATTGGTTATCTGGATCATTTTGATATGGACTTTCTATACCTCACAGATACTAAAAATACAATTATCGATGAACGTCATCTATTACAAAAAGGAGGAGAATAATATGAACTGGATCAAGATCGCTCAACTATCTGTTACAGTTATTAACGAAGTAATTGACATCATGAAAGAAAAGCAAAATGGAGGAAAATAGTATGAAAATCAATCGATACATCACAAAAGGCATTAGTAAACAACTATCTCTAGACCTTCAAATCCTACTTTGGAATATGGTAAAAGATCGAGACAATCAACTTAATACAGATTACCTACACATTTTTAAACTACAAGAAGATGAAAATATACTCTCAATCACACATGAACAAGAACAACCCGCATACAAATTGGAATATCACTATACAAACTATATAAAAAATCAAAATGCATTACCTAAGAAAGTCTACGTCATCCGAGAAGATGATGTAGACGTTTTTTATTATGTGATGCTTTTACCAGAAGAATACTAAAGGAAATGATGATATATGAATACAATTAAAAGTACAATACACACAGAAGCCATATTTAGCGATGACAAACAGCACCGCTATTTACTCAAGAAAACTTGGGATGAAAAGAAACCAGCTTGTACAGTGATAACGATGTACCCCCATTTAGATGGTGTGTTATCACTCGATCTTACTACTGTTCTTATTCTTAACCAATTAGCGAATTCTGAACAATATGGTGCTGTATATCTTGTGAATCTATTTTCAAATATTAAAACCCCAGAGAACCTTAAACATATCAAAGAGCCTTATGACAAACACACAGACATTCACTTGATGAAGACGATTAGTGAAAGTGACACAGTGATTCTAGCTTATGGCGCCTATGCTAAGCGACCAGTTGTTATAGAACGTGTATCACAGGTGATGGAAATGTTAAAACCTCATAAAAAGAAAGTCAAAAAGCTCATAAATCCAGCAACAAATGAAATTATGCATCCACTCAATCCTAAAGCGCGTCAAAAATGGACATTGAAATAAAGGAGGCTTACCTATGAACCATGAAACTACACAATCAGACTGGCGAACGGTTCCTAATTGCTTAGCATCTCAAAATTATATATCTATCGTAAAAGGACTAGTACATCATTTTACAGCGATTGAAGATGAAGAAATACTTGATAAAATCTATGACGATTTTATGGATGATGACTCTATAACAACGGTCCTTAATAATGATTTACAGACAATTATTAACCATTATCTATTAAAATGAAAACTATATTCTAATAAAACTAAAGCATCCTTCACTTTTATGGTGAGGGATGCTCTTATTACTATTTTTTTCTATTTTTAATTAACATAATAGGATTATTTAAGAACTATTTAAAAAATTGTTTCTATCTCTGATAATATAGAAATAGAGAATTTTACTTTTTTATCTATTAAAGGAGATATACATAATGAGCGAATTTAAAAGACATCAACAAACATCAATTAATGTTCAAAAACAAGCAAACCTTATTTGGAATGTTGCAGACATTTTAAGGGGTTTATACAAACCTCATGAATATGGAAAGGTTATCTTACCAATGACTGTCATTAAACGTCTTCACGATACATTACTAAAAACGCGAGACAAAGTTCTTAAGACTGCAGAAAATACCCAATCAATAAATGACGTAATGCGAGAACGCCTTTTGAAGAACGCTTCAGGGTATTCATTTTATAATACAAGCTTATATACTTTTGAAACATTACTCGCAGACCCAGCAAATATTGAATCAAACTTTAGAGCTTATCTCAATGGTTTCTCTGAAAACATGCAAGATATTCTCAATAACTTTAAGTTCGACGTTGAAATTACGACAATGGCAGATAATGACGTGCTATTTTATGTGATTCAAGAATTTAACAAAGCAGATGCATATCTAGGTCCAGACAAAATGACAAGCACAGATATGGGATACGTGTTCGAGGAACTTGTACGAAAATTTTCGGAAAGCTATAACGAGGAAGCAGGTGCACACTTCACGAGTCGAGATATCATTTATCTCATGACTGATTTATTGCTTATCGAAGATAAAGATACTTTGTTTAAAGAACATGTTTTCAAAACTGTCTACGACCAAACAATGGGAACTTCCCAAATGCTCTCAGCAATGACAGAACGTATTCACGATATGAATGATACTGCCGAAGTAGCTACCTTTGGTCAAGAGCTAAATCCTGAAACTTATGCGATTTCGAAAGCAGATACAATGATTCGTGGGGGAGATCCTGAAAACATGGCGCTTGGAAGTACATTAACGAGCGACCGGTTTGAAGGATTTACATTTGATTACTGTATCTCCAACCCACCATTTGGTGTCGATTGGAAAAAGGACCAAAAAGCAGTAAAAGCAGAACATGAACTTGGTGAACTCGGTCGCTTTGGTGTTGGATTGCCTCGAGTTAGTGATGGACAGTTGTTATTTCAACTCAATGGTATTTCAAAATTAAAGGAAACAGGACGCATGGCAATTATTCACAACGGTTCTGCCTTATTCTCTGGAAACCCAGGTGCTGGCGAGAGTTTAATTCGTCAGTACGTAATTGAGAATGATTGGTTAGAGGGCATAATCCAACTTCCTAACGACTTATTCTACAATACAGGAATTTCAACGTATATTTGGATTATTACTAAAGATAAATCTCCAGAACGTCAAGGGAAAGTACAACTCGTTGATGCGTCCAATATGTATGAAAAACGTCGTAAGAATATTGGTGAAAAACGCGTAGATATTTCTGAAGCATGTCGAGAAATGATTGTGCAAGCTTATGGAGAATTTAATGATAAAGAATACTATCTAGGAGATGGAACTGTAGAGTCAAAAATACTTAAGAATGAATCATTTGGTTTTACTCGAGTGACTATTGAACGACCGCAACGAGACGAAAACGGAGATATCGTTTATAAAAAGAATGGAAGCAAGAGTGTAGACACGAACCTTAGAGATACAGAAGATATTCCCTTAACAGAAGATATTAATGAATATTTTGAACGTGAAATATTACCATTTAATCAAGATGCATGGATGGATCGTAAAAAAGATAAGATAGGGTATGAAATTCCATTTACTAGATTGTTTTACAAATATACACCACCAGAACCATCTGAAGTTATTTCAGAACGTATTAAACAACTCGAAGAGTCTATTATTAAAAACTTCCAAGCATTATCTGGAAAGGAAGTGGATACAAATGAGTAGAGAAATGAAATACAGCGGAATTGAGTGGATTGGATATATACCAAAGTATTGGACTATTACTAAGCTTAAAAATATTATTGACTTTATAAGTGGTTATGCCTTTAAAAGTGAACTTTTCACGATTTCAGATAATAATAAAAAAGTAATAACAATTAAGTCATTTAATACCAAGGAGATTATTCTCGATAACCTTTCTTACTCAAACGAATCTCTCAAATTTCCAACTAAATATTTATTAAAAAATAATGATATTCTTTTTGCTATGAGTGGGGGAACAACTGGAAAAAATTTATTGATAGAACAAGTAGACGATTTATATTATATAAATCAAAGAGTGGGAATCATAAGGTCTTCTTTTAGTAAGTTTATTTATTATTATATAAATACTGGTTTATTTAGCGAATATATTAACTTATTCTCATCAGGATCAGCTCAACCTAACATATCTGCTACAGATATACAAAATTTTATCATTGCGTTACCTGAGAAAGAAACTATTAAAAAAATTGAAATATACATTAATTACCAATTAAAAATTATCTCAAATATCATAGACACAACATATCAATCTATCGAAGAACTTAAAAAATACAAACAATCACTCATCACAGAAGCGGTGACAAAAGGCATAGACCCGAATGTGGAAATGAAAGAAAGTGGTAATGATTGGATTGGTAGTATCCCTTCAAATTGGAGTGTTCGAAAAATTAAACATGATTTCAATTTAAAAGGGCGTATTGGATGGCAAGGTTTAACTTCTAATGAATATCAGACTGTAGGACCCTATCTCATAACGGGAACTGATTTCAAAAAAGGCATAATCAGGTGGGATTCTTGCGTTAGAATTAGTGAAGAACGTTTTGAAGAAGCTCCAGATATTCATATTAAAGAAAATGATTTATTAATCACTAAAGACGGCACGATTGGAAAAGTCGCTTTAGCAACAAATGTTCCAAAAAAAGTTTCATTAAATTCAGGTGTACTACTGATTAGGGAAAAATTAAAAAATACTATTAATAAAAAATTTATGTATTATAATTTGTTATCAAATATGTTTTGGAATTGGTACAATTCTAATAATCAAGGTGCTAGCACCATTAAACATCTATATCAAGGTCAATTCTATAATTATTCTTATGCGATCCCTCTATTGCATGAACAACAACAAATCGTCCAATATCTAGATGATAAAGTTTCTACTATCGATAGGCTCATTGAAGATAAAACAAAAGTTATTAAAGAGTTAGAGAATTATAAGAAATCATTAATTTATGAGTATGTCACAGGTAAAAAAGAAGTGTAAGGAGTGATATCAGTGATAAAAAATAAAGAAATTAATTTTGAACAAGATATAGAAGCGAGTCTAGTTCAGTACGGGGGATGGGAGTCAGTAAGATTTCAAGATACTCATTACGATGCAAATATCGCACTCGATCCAACAGTATTATTAGAATTTGTAAAACAAACTCAACCAAAAAATTGGAAGCGATACGTATCAATCTATCGTACAAATGCAGAACAGAAGTTTTTAAAACGACTAAATGAAGAAATCACAAATCACGGCATCTTACATGTCCTTCGTAAAGGTATCAGAGATCGAGGAGTCTCTTTTAAAGTTGTTTACTTTCAACCTGCATCATCTTTAAATACAGAAAATATAAAAAATTATGAAGCTAATCGTTTTCAATGTGTGCGACAATTTCAATATAGTAATAAGTATAGAAACACTATTGATATGGTGTTAATGATTAATGGGATTCCTCTTGTTGCATTAGAACTTAAAAATCAATATACAGGCCAAAATGTGGAACATGCGAGATTACAATTTGAACAAGATAGAGATCCAAAGGAATTAATTTTTCAATTTAACTCTCGATTCTTAGTCTATTTTGCAGTAGATCATTTTAATGTGTTAATGACAACAAAACTCGCAAAAGGGAACACTTACTTTCTGCCATTCGATCAAGGATCTAATGGTCCTGGTCGTGTTGGAGGTGCAGGAAATCCATCTAATCCATCTGGATACCCTACTTCTTATTTATGGGAGAATGTACTCACAAGCTATCAATTATTGGATATTTTTGAAAGGTTTATGAATTTAGAAGAAAAGAAAAAACTACTAATTTTTCCACGTTATCACCAACTGGATGTTGTGAAAAAATTAATATCAGATACTCAGCACCATGGTCCTGGAAAGAATTATCTCATTCAACATTCTGCTGGTTCGGGTAAGTCTAATAGTATTGCTTGGTTGGCATACCATCTCGCTTCCTTGCATAGTAATGAGGATCAACCAATCTATTCATCGGTCATTGTTGTTACAGACCGTACTGTTTTAGATCGCCAACTTCAAAATACATTAATGAGTTTCGAGCATACTGTTGGGCAAGTCGAAACTATTGGAGATAATAAAACTTCTCAAGATTTAAAAACAGCTATAAATGACCAAAAGAAAATTATTATTACTACATTACAGAAGTTCCCAGTAATTTATGATGAAATAGATAATACAGCAGGTAGAAGTTTTGCGATTTTGGTCGATGAAGCGCATTCTTCTCAAACAGGAAGCAGTGCACAAAAATTAAAACATGCGTTAGCAGACAAAGAAGCTTCTTTAAAGGAATACCAAGAATTTGAAGAAAGCGTTGAAGATCAATCGCTAGATGACCAAGATCAAATTGTTCAAACATTACTGTCCCAAGGTCAACACGACAACTTAAGTTTTTTTGCTTTTACAGCTACACCGAAAGAGAAAACGATTGAAATGTTTGGAACAAAACAAGCAGATGGGTCCTATCATCCATTTCATATTTATAGTATGAGACAAGCCATTGAAGAAGGATTTATTCTAAACGTTTTACAAAATTATATGACATACAACACTTCCTATAAAATTGCGAAATCGATTGAAGAAGACCCAGAATTGCCAAAAACAGAAGCAGTTCGAGCTATCGCTAAATATCAATCTCTTCATCCTTGGGTACTTAGACAAAAAGCCGAGATTATGATTGAACAATTTAGATCAGTGACACAAAAAGCAGTCCAAGGTAGAGGAAAGGCAATGATTGTGACAGCTTCACGACTCCACGCCGTACGGTATATGCAAGAGTTCAAAAAGTACATCAAAGAAAAAGGATACACGGATATGGATGTGTTAGTCGCTTTTTCAGGTACTGTAGAAGATGATGGAATTGAATATACAGAGCCGAAGATGAACTTAACACATTCTGGAGAACGCATCCAAGAAAATCAACTGAAAGAAGCATTTCATAGTGAAGACTTTAATTTATTAATTGTCGCAGAAAAATACCAAACGGGATTTGACGAACCTTTACTTCATACAATGTTTGTCGATAAGAGATTACGCGGAGTAAAGGCAGTCCAAACATTGTCTCGCCTCAATCGTACTATGCCTGGAAAAACAGATACTTTTATTCTTGATTTTGTAAATACAGCAGAAGAAATATATGAAGCATTCCAACCTTTTTACGAAGCAACTTCTCTAAAAGAAGAAATTAATATTAATTTAATTTATGATACACAGAGTAAACTACGTAAATTCCATATATACAATGATGATGATATTCAAACAGTAATGAAATTAAATCGTCAAGCAAAACAAAAGCAAAATGATCAATTACTTGGTCGATTGAGTAGCGTGTTACGCCCCGTTATTAGTAGATACAGTGACCTACCAGAAGATGTTCAATACGATTTCAGAGTTACACTAAGGAACTTCAACAAATGGTATAACTATATCGCTCAAATTGATCGTACTTTTGATAAAGAGTTACTAGAAGAAAGTATTTTCACTGGTTTCTTGTTAAAATTTATTCCTGAAAAACAACGCAACTATATCGATATTGAAGACAAAGTAAAGTTAGAATACTATAAATTGCAGGAAGATTTCAAAGGAGATATAGCACTCGTCAATGAAGATGTAGAAAATGGGCAATTGGCTCATCCTTCAGAAGTGAATGCAACTGTTAGACCTGAAGAAGAATACGATTCTTTAAATGAAATTATACACAAAATCAATGAACGTTTTCCAAATGATTTTACTCAAGGCGATAGAGTACTCGTTAAAAACATGCGAGAAACATTGATAAACAATACAGATGCGAAACTTGTAAATATGGCTCAAAACAACAGCGAAGAAATGTTTGCGAATAGTTTATTCCAACAACAATTCCAAGACTTCTTGATTGATCAATATAATCAAGGAGAAGCTGCATACTCTAAAATGTTTAGCAATAATAGAGACTTTTATGACACTGTCTATCAACTACTAGCAAAAGATTATTATAGATGGCTACGATCACAAAAAGCAGATAATTTTGCTTAAATTAATTATTTTTAACCTAACTTAAAGATTACTCGCAGTCTTTAAGTTAGTTTTTGCTAAAATTTTTAATTTAGCTATGGTCTCTCATCCTAATTTCACTTTCATACGATATTTTTTTAATATTTAGTTATTCTAAAGTTTCTAAATTCTTATAGGATTTTTAAAAGTTTATCTTTACTTGCATGAAAAAGCAAATCACCTACATGCTCTAATTGTAATCTACTCGATAAATGCCCCGCATCTCCATACATCTCAATAAATCCCTATAATTCCAATTATTGCACTAACTATTTCACTTACCATTGTTACTCACTTCTGATTTTCAAATAAATTAAAGGATTCTAATATCTAATTAAATTTTTCAAGAAAAAACCGCATCATTTATGATAAGCTTCCCCTTGTTAGTGATATTGCTAAAAATACCAAAATAAAATTGAATTTATTTTGGTATCAATACTTTATTTTAGTTTTTTGAGTCTTAGATCACCTGTGGTTTCGGCTCCAGTCCAATACTTTCCAGTCAATTCATTTTCTTCAACTATTAATCTTGTTGTTCCTCGATTAATAGGATTTTTCTTTTCGAATTCGGCTTTTGGATTTGTTATATAAGTATAGTACAATATATTTTTACCATGTTCTTCAATAATATCTGCTGTAATACTATTACTAGTAATTTCATCGCTTCTGAATTCAATATTTACTGTTAAAAAAGTTTGTTTTATTTCCACACTTACCTTTTTAATTCCACCTTCTCCATAAAAATGTCTGAGTGTTGCCTCATAATCTCCTGATATATCAGCTTGCTTATTAAATATACGAAACAATTTCCACTTCCACATAAACCTTTCATACCCTATAGTAATAAATGTTGATATTGTTACAGTATAACTTATGATATCTATCCATCCTATTTGCCATACCGTACATGATACTATAATTAGTAACAAGAAAAAGAGTCCTGTAAACCATCCTGTTATTTTAATCAAATGATTTATTTTGTCATTCATTTTTTTCTCACCACTATATTCAAAATAATTCTTTACATCCAGAATAAAATTTTTATAAACATTATTTTTTTCTTGAGAATCGCATAAATATAGAATGTCATTAGATAAAGTCCGTATAATTGTGTAAAAGTAAAAAGGCCATATAACAGTCCTTTTACGGTACAATGTTTTTAACGACAAAAACATACCCAGGAGGACTTTTACATGACCCAAGTACATTTTACACT
>NZ_JACYVY010000024.1:0-23149 GCF_017151825.1 Staphylococcus sp. EG-SA-18 | reverse complement strand
TTTGATATCATTATAAAAGTGTAATTTTTATCAAATCTAGTGATTATGCATAAAATTTTACTTCATTTACTTTCGCTTCATTATAAAGTAAACTTAACTCTTGTTGACTTGATCAAAATTTAATACAAATGTGAAATTGACTCTTTTCATTTTATTAAAAATATATTAAGATGTAATCTGTGTTTCAAGAAATGTGTATTATTGCAATTTCTTGTGTCCGGATAAAATTCCCCAAACAGAAAGGTAGATAACAGAATGGATAGACAGAGTTTTACAGATTTAATTCAAACAAAATTTAAAATGGTTCGTATAGAGGCTGGTTATACGCAAGATACTATGGCGCAAACAATTGGACTTTCTAAAAAGACTTTAGTACAAATCGAAAAAGAGAGAGTATTACCAAACTGGACAACTTGTATTTCAATTTGTGCATTATTCAGAGACTCTGAAGTATTAAACAGTACATTTGGCTGTGATCCATTAGAAATCGTTCAAACAATTTCAAGAAATCACTGTGCATATCCAAACCATGCACCAACAAGTGATATTTATTGGAATAACATTGAGACTCGTAATGGGTACATTTTACAAAGTAACAAAGTAAGCAATATTTATCGTGTATTAAATCCAGATAACCAACCAATTTTCGGTACTTCTAAAATGAGAGAAGCTGAAACATACTTTAACAGAAATGCTAAAGAAGAATTAGTACATATCTAGGCCTATATACTTTTAATAAATAATAAAAGCGATGTAACACACCTGTTTCGAGAGGTGAGGCATCGCTTTTTGTATGTAAACTAATAATAAATTGAGCAGAAAGTGAAATGATTAATGAATTAAAAAATAAAAATAGTGGTATAATGAATAACTATGTTGTCACAAAGGAGTCAAAATTATGAATGCACTATTTATTATCATATTTATGATTGTAGTAGGGGCGATAATTGGGGGCATTACTAATGTAATTGCAATTAGAATGCTGTTTCACCCCTTTAAACCATACTATATATTTAAATTTAGAGTCCCATTTACACCAGGTTTAATACCGAAAAGACGCGAAGAAATTGCAACTAAAATTGGCCAAGTGATTGAAGAGCATTTGCTTACAGAAACTTTAATTAATGAAAAATTAAAAAGCGAGCAATCACAGCAAGCAATAGAATCTATGATTCAACAGCAGTTACAAAAGTTGACGAAAGATCAATTGTCAATAAAACAAATTACTTCTCAAATCGATATTGATTTAGAACAAGTATTACAAACTAATGGAAATCAATATATTGAATCACAATTGAATAATTATTATACAAAGCATCAAAACCAAACAATAGCATCTTTATTGCCAAATCAACTTGTAACATTTTTAGATCAGCATGTAGATAACGCAACAGACTTATTATGTGATCGTGCAAGGAATTATTTATCATCTGCAAAAGGCACACAAGATATTAATGATATGTTGGATACTTTTTTCAATGAGAAAGGTAAGTTATTTGGTATGTTGCAAATGTTTATGACAAAAGAGAGCATTGCAGATCGCATTCAACAAGAACTTATACGTTTAACATCTCATCCTAAAGCAAGAACAATTGTGACATCGTTAATTACCAATGAATATCAAACTTTTAAAGATAAACCATTGAATGAACTGTTAGATGCATCGCAGTTTAATGAAATCGCTGAAAATCTATCAGTGTATGTAACAACATATGCAAGCAAACAAGCGAATAAGCCAGTGGTTACGTTAATGCCTCAATTCGTTGATTATTTAGAAGGTCAACTCTCTAGCAAATTAGCAAATTTAATCATTGAAAAATTATCGATTCACTTATCTACAATTATGAAAAAAGTGGATTTACGAGGATTAATTGAAGAACAAATTAATACGTTTGACTTAGATTATATTGAAAAATTAATTATAGAAATTGCTAACAAAGAACTAAAGTTGATTATGTCATTAGGTTTCATTTTAGGTGGTATTATTGGATTTTTCCAAGGTTTGGTTGCAATCTTTGTCTAAAAAAGCGAGATGTGGTAAAGTAATATCGAACGTTTTAATAAACATCACAACAAAGGAGTGCTATAACCATGGCAGTAAATTTATATGATTATGCAAATCAATTAGAACAAGCTTTAAGAGAAAGCGAAGAATACAAAGCAATCAAAGAAGCATTCGCTAATGTAAAAGCTAACGAAGAATCTAAAAAGTTATTCGACGAGTTCCGTGAAACTCAAATTAACTTCCAACAAAAACAAATGCAAGGTGAAGAAATTGCTGAAGAAGATTTACAAAAAGCGCAAGAACAAGCGCAAGCAATTGAAAAAGATGAAAACATCTCTGCATTAATGAATGCTGAACAAAAAATGAGTCAAGTATTCCAAGAAATCAACCAAATTATCGTTAAACCATTAGACGAAATTTACGCTGACTAATATTAAAATAATATTTTTCAATCCTTTAAATAGAGGAATAGACTGCCGACAGAGTCCGAGACTTTGTGGGTAGTTTTTTTAGTTTTGATAACGGAAGTTAGAGGCTCTCTGTCAAATTGGGCAGATGCGTTCAGTATCGGAATTTAGGCTACTAAACATGTCCTAGCTTTAGCTCAGAATGGACGACGGAAGCTGGGCAATCAAACATGGCTAGCTCTATGCCAAAACGGGCAGATGAGCTTGATAACGGAAGTTAGGCTAGTAAACGTGTCCTAACTTCCTTTTTGCATTTTGAAGTGTAAAGTTTTCAACATAATACTATTAGTTCGGTCATGTATCGGACTGATGGAAAAGCGTTTCACTTTTAATGGCTCATTAAGAACGGCCTGAAAATGTTTGGCGTATTTAGTGCAATGATAGTTTTGACATTTAGTTTCTAATTGGTCATTACTGCCGAGCAAATCTAGTAGAGTAATCATGTAAATCTTTAATGTGTCAGTTGGTTCACTAGCGGTGTTAACAATTACGGAAATTGCATTTCCGACTGAAATTTTTGAAAAAAATCAACGCACGCTACAAATAAAATTTTAAACTGTTATAAATGTGTCTCAATTTCATATGTTCATCGACGATATGAAGCGTATTATGGTAA
Organism: Staphylococcus sp. EG-SA-18; assembly: GCF_017151825.1. NCBI lineage: Bacteria > Bacillati > Bacillota > Bacilli > Caryophanales > Staphylococcaceae > Staphylococcus > Staphylococcus sp. EG-SA-18. Next base: position 20,061 of record NZ_JACYVY010000024.1, on the reverse strand, counting down.
AATGAAGAAATAATAAACTTGTTAATAAATAAAACATCACGATTTGACTAAAGCACTTTATTATTGTGTAGATAATAATTTTTTAACGAAATAAAAATGGCGACTGGTTTTAATAAATCAGCTAATGAATCACTACACCTATAAGTATGAATATAGTGATTAGAATGCTTTGTATAGTTGGATTTTGCAAAATTGATGTTAGAACCTTTAATTAAGGAGATATGGATGTATGGTTAAATTTATTCATTGTTCGGATTTACATTTAGATAGTCCTTTCAAATCTAAGAGTCATATAAGCCCTAAAATTTTTGAGGATGTTCAAAAAAGTGCTTATGAAAGTTTTAAAAACATTGTAGATATTGCATTACAACAAGATGTTGATTTTGTAATTATCGCGGGTGATTTATTTGATAGTGAAAACAGAACATTACGTGCTGAAATTTTCTTAAAACAGCAATTTGAACGTTTACAAAATGAACAAATCTTTGTTTATGTTTGTCATGGTAATCACGACCCATTATCATCAAAGATTTCATCAAACTGGCCAGATAATGTTTCTGTATTTTCAAATAAAGTTGAGACGTATGAAGCAATTACTAAATCTGGTGAAACAATTTATATTCACGGATTTAGTTATGAAAATAGAGCAAGTTATGAGAACAAGATTGATGAATATCCATCAAGTCAAGGCCAAAAAGGCATACATATTGGTGTCTTGCATGGTACGTATAGTAAATCTTCAGTTAACGAAAGATATACCGAGTTCATTTTAGAAGATTTAAACAGTAAATTGTATCATTATTGGGCTTTAGGTCATATACATGAACGTCAACAATTAAGTGATATGCCTGTAATTAACTATTCAGGTAATATTCAAGGTAGACATTTTAATGAGCAAGGTGAAAAAGGTTGCTTATTAATCGAGGGTGACCACTTAAAATTAAAGACTAAATTTTATCCTACACAGTATATTAGATTTGAAGAAGCAACTATTGAAACGGATAAGACATCTAAGCAAGGTTTATACGAGGTCATTCAAAACTTTAAAGAACAAGTGAGAGAAGAAGGAAAAGCCTTTTATCGTTTAACGCTTGTTATTAATAGTGAGACATTAATTTCACCTCAAGATTTATTACAAGTTGAAGAAATGATTACAGATTATGAAGAAAACGAAAATCAATTTGTATATATTGATGAGTTAAAAGTACAATATGCACAAAATGATGAGTCACCTTTAGTTAATGAATTTTCAGCGGAATTATTAGTCGATCAAACTGTTTTTGATAAAGCGATGTCAGATTTATATTTAAATCCAAGGGCATCTAAGTTCCTAGACGATTATGGAACATTCGACCATACAGCATTAGTTAATCGTGCTGAAGAAATATTAAAAGCTGAAATGAGAGGTGAACAAAATGATAATTAAATCACTTGAAATTTATGGTTACGGTCAATTTGTTCAACGTAAAATTGAATTTAATAAAAACTTCACTGAAATTTTTGGTGAAAATGAAGCGGGTAAATCGACGATTCAAGCATTCATCCATTCGATATTATTTGGTTTTCCAACTAAAAAGTCTAAAGAACCAAGGCTAGAACCACGTCTAGGTAACCAATACGGTGGTAAATTAGTACTTATTCTTGATGATGGCTTAGAGATTGAAGTTGAACGAATTAAAGGCAGTGCTCAAGGTGATGTGAAAGTATATTTACCTAATGGTGCTGTGCGTGATGATGCTTGGTTACAAAAGAAACTTAATTATATTTCTAAAAAGACATATCAAGGTATCTTTTCATTTGATGTACTAGGGCTTCAAGACATTCATAGAAATCTAAATGAAAAACAATTGCAAGATTATTTATTACAAGCAGGGGCTTTAGGATCAACTGAATTCACGTCAATGCGCGAAGTGATTAATCGTAAAAAAGATGAATTATATAAAAAATCAGGTAAAAATCCGATCATTAATCAACAAATTGAGCAATTAAAACAACTAGAAAGTCAAATTCGTGAAGAAGAAGCTAAGCTAGAAACATATCATCGCTTAGTAGATGATCGAGATAAATCATCACGTCGATTAGAGAATTTAAAGCATAATTTAAATCAATTATCAAAAATGCATGAAGAAAAACAAAAAGAGGTTGCTTTACATGATCATTCACAAGAATGGAAGTCTCTAGAACAACAGTTAAATATTGAGCCAATCACATTCCCAGAAAAAGGTGTGGATCGTTACGAAAAAGCACGAGCGCATAAGCAATCGTTAGAAAGAGATATTGGTTTAAGAAATGAGCGTTTAGCTCAACTTAAAGAAGAAGCGACTCAATTAGAGCCAGTTAAACAATCTGATATTGACGCCTTCATTAGTTTGAATCAACAAGAAAATGAAATTAAAAATAAAGAATTTGAACTTACTGCAATCGAAAAGGATATTGCGAATAAACAACGTGATAAAGATGAATTGCAAGCAAATATTGGTTGGTCTGAAACGCATCATGACGTAGATAGTTCAGAGGCAATGAAAAGTTATGTCAGTGAGCAAATCAAGAATAAACAAGAACAAGCTGCATACATTAAACAATTAGAACGTAGTTTAGAAGAAAATAAAATCGAAGATAATGCGGTTCATAGCGAACTAGATTCTGTTGAAGAAAAAATAGTTCCTGAAGAGACTTTTGAAAAGAAAAAAGAATACTCACAACAAGTCATTGAATTAAACGAAAAAGAGAACTTGTATAGCAAATTGAAAGAACGTTTCGAAATTGAGCAACAAGAAAAACAAAAACGTCAAAAATTGTTACGAACAACGTTTATTCTTTTAACATTAGTAGGTATTGGTTTAACTGCCTTCTCATTTATTTCAAACAACATGTTGTTTGGTATTATTTTCGCAGTATTAACTTTAGTATTTGTTATCGGTATCATCATGTCTAAATCAAAAGAAGTAGATTATAGCGAGGCCATCACAGATGAAATCGAAGAAATTAAAGCACAACTAGCCATTTTAGATGAAAATTATGACTTAGATTTTGATCTTGATGAGCAATATCGCATTCGTGATCACTGGCAACAAGCTTTGAAAAATAAAGATATTTTAGAAGAGAAACGTCAGTATATTGAAGGTCGTTTAAATGATGCGAAAGGGCGTCATGATGAATTACAATCGACAGTTGAGAACGTTAAGGATGAATTATACTTATCATCTAAAATTTCAAATGATTTAATTGTTGATAGTATTTCTACAATGGCGAATATTAAAGCATTAGATCAACATATCAGTGATTTAAATCAACAACGCCAGCAATTGGTTCAAGAATTAGATACATTCTACAATCATGCTGAAGCTGTTACAAAATCACAATTTGTTTATTTCAACAAATTATCTTTATTCCACGATGTGCAACAATGGTTGAAATCAGCTGAAGACACGAATGAAAAATGGCGTATTAATGCTGAAAATACCAAACTTGTTACAAATGAATTAAATCATTTAAATGCTCAATTAGAAGAAAATAATAAAGAAATTACAGCACTATTCGATTTTATCAATGTTGGTACTGAAGAAGATTTTTACCAACATCATGAAGATTACCAAACTTATACTAGTAATTTGAGTCGTTTTAATGATTTAACTAAATATCTTGAGAACCAAAACTATTCTTATGAATTAAGTTCTAGTTTAAGTGAAAAAACAACTGCACAACTTGAAGAAGAAGATCATTTATTGGCTACTCAAGTTGACGAATATAATGAGCAATATCTTGAAATGCAAGCACAAGTCAGTGATTTAAGTGCACAAATCAATCACATGGAAACTGATACAACGCTTGCTAATTTAAGACATGAATATCACAGTCTTAAAAATCAACTTAATGATATCGCAAAAGATTGGGCAAGTTTAAGTTATTTACAAAGTTTAGTTGATGAACACATTAAACAAATTAAAGATAAACGTTTGCCTCAAGTTATTAATGAAGCGGTAGAAATATTGAAGCATTTAACAGATGGCAGATATACGATGATTAACTATAATGAAGATTCAATTACGGTTAAACATGTTAATGGTCAATTATATGATCCTGTTGAACTAAGTCAATCTACAAAAGAATTACTTTATGTAGCTTTACGTATCAGTTTAATTAAGGTACTAAGACCATATTATCCGTTCCCATTAATTGTTGATGATGCATTTGTTCATTTTGATAAAAAACGTACTGAAAAAATGTTGAATTATTTACGATCATTATCAGAACACTATCAAGTACTATACTTTACATGTGTAAAAGATAATATTGTTCCATCAAAAGAAGTGATTACATTAAACAAAATAGAGGAAGGCGGGAAACGATGAGAAATATAGAGAATCTAAATCCCGGAGATTCAGTTGATCACTTTTTCTTAGTGCATAAAGCTACACAGGGTGTAACAGCACAAGGTAAAGATTATATGACATTACATTTGCAAGATAAAAGTGGTGAAATTGAAGCGAAATTTTGGACGGCTACAAAAAATGATATGGCAACAATCAAGCCTGAAGAAATTGTACATGTTAAAGGTGACATCATAAACTATCGCGGAAATAAACAGATGAAAGTCAACCAAATTAGACTAGCGACAACTGAAGATCAATTAAAAACAGAACAATTTGTAGATGGTGCACCTTTATCACCGGCAGAAATACAAGAAGAGATTTCTCATTATTTGCTAGATATTGAAAATGCTAATTTACAACGTATCACACGTCATTTATTGAAAAAATATCAAGAACGATTTTACACATATCCAGCTGCTAGTTCTCATCATCATAACTTTGCGAGTGGCTTAAGCTATCATGTATTGACGATGTTACGTGTTGCAAAATCAATTTGTGACATTTATCCATTGTTAAACAAAAGTTTGTTATATAGTGGTATTATTTTGCATGATATTGGTAAAGTTAGAGAATTGAGTGGTCCTGTTGCGACGTCGTATACAGTCGAAGGTAACTTATTAGGACACATCTCGATTGCGAGTGATGAAGTAGTTGAAGCAGCTCGTGAATTGAACATTGAAGGAGAAGAAATCATGTTGTTAAGACATATGATTTTATCTCATCATGGTAAGTTAGAGTATGGTTCGCCAAAACTGCCATACTTAAAAGAAGCAGAAATTTTATGCTATATCGATAACATCGATGCTAGAATGAATATGTTTGAAAAGGCTTATAAAAAAACTGACAAGGGTCAGTTTACAGATAAAATATTTGGTCTTGAAAATCGTAGATTCTACAATCCTGAATCACTCGATTAAGAATTAAAAGATATCGGACAGATGAGTATACTGAAACATGAGCTCATCTGTCCGATTTTTAATGCGAAAAAACCGAGCGGCCGTGGTATGATTTTTGAACCACGGTCGCTCGGTTTTGTGTTATTGGCTCATGCCGGATTGTCCGCCTTGTGCGCCACCTTGTTTAAGTTTTTCAGGGTTTAAGATTTTATCTTCGACAACTGATTTAATATCACGATCTTTAAAGTCAACATCGTATTCTTTTAATAGATCTTTGTATGCATCAGTTAATAATTTTGGATTTTTTTGTACTTTCTGATCGACTAATTTTTCTTTCAGGCTTTGTTTTTCACTGTTAAAGTCTGTTGGTTTATCAGCTTTAATAATATGATATCCAAAGCTTGATTTAACAACCTCTGATACTTCACCATCTTTAAGCTTAAATAGTGCTTTTTCAAAATCTTTATCAGTTTGTCCTTTAAGAACATAACCTAATTCGCCATCTTTTTTAGCTGAACCAGTATCCATTGATTCTTTTTTAGCGATTTCACCAAATTTACTTGGATCTTTTGAAACTTCTTTTTGAATTTCTTCAGCTTTTTGTTTCGCTTCTTTATCGTCTAAGCCTTCTTTGTCGCTTTTCTTAGATTTAACTTTAATTAAAATGTGTGAAGCTTTCTTGCTGTCTTCTTTAATTTCAGAATCAGAGATTTTAATTTTATCTGATAGTAATTCTTTATGATAAGCAGCAGTACGTAAATTTTCTTTATATTTATCGGCTGTTAAACCTTGCTGTTGAAGGGCCTTTTCAAATTTATCTTTACCGCCGTATTGCTTTTGCATTTTTTCAATTTGTTCGTCAATCTTCTTATCATTAACTTTATTTTTATATTTATCAGCTAAAATTTTATTTAACATTTCAGTAAATGATGCATTTGCAATTTGATCTTTACCGATTTTTTTCATTGTATCTGCAACTGTTACGTCTCCAGCTTTAGAAGAAATTAATGTATTTTCTTTAGAGTCTGTGGCACTAGCGCCACAAGCGCCTAATAATAAAGCACTAGCTGTTACCGGAACGATTAATTTGTTTATCATCTTCATAGTTGAAACTCCTTTGTAAGTTAATCATCGTGAATATAACATAGTTTTATATTATCACCAATCAATAACCCATGACATCAGACTAGAGCATTAGGTTTAGGGGTAGAAATTGATGAAAATAAAAAAACAAGGTCTATATACATTTGATTGTAAGCTATTACATAGCCTAAAAACAAATAATAACACCTTGCTATAATTATTTTGTTATAAATGATATGGATTTTTAATTTTTTTCAAAATATTAATACCTGTACTATGTTCTTCTATATATTGTCCATAATTAGAAAATATAATTATTTTTAAATATAATAAATCTGTAATGGAAATACCGAAATTCAATGCCAATAAGAACATAAAATAATGTCCATATTGCGGGAATAAAATTGTTAGATAAACGAACATTGCAGATAAGATAATTAACGGCAATATTAAGTTAATGCAAAAATAAAATTTGTGTACAGGTTGATTGACGTAGGTATTATAGAATATAAGCCATTTTCTTTTAGTCAACTTATGAACTTTAAACGATTTTCTATATGGTAAGAAAAATAACAAATGTATACTTTTATGTAATGGATACGTCATAAATACAAGTAATAAAAAGATGAGAAAATGTCTATCTGATAATGGCGTATTAGATAAAAAATACATTACTTCATAACTAACTAAAAACATAATGATGGTTGCAACTGCACTCATAAATGCAATTCTAGGCAAACCAAATCGTGCATTGATATCAATTTGTCTTTTACATAAAAACATATCTTACGCCTCATCTCTTTTCAATATAAGTTAGATTATAACTAACTCAGGTTCAGTAATTCAATAGTAACATATCATGTTAGAAGAATTGTTATATAAGAAGAAAGGGGCGAAGTATTGTTTGATTTGAAACGCGAAAGTGGAGTTTGGTAAAATTGGCTGATTGACTAGCGTAGAAGTAGAATGCAGAACAAATTTCTGCGAACACATCTTCTTGCTAATAAAGCATCACTTATGAAAAAGGCGCGTGTGACATGAGTATTTGAAAACTTGAATAATATAAAAAATGGATATGGCAGGGCATATGCAAAAGCATCTTTTGACCAACTAAGTTATACAAATGCTAAAAATATAGTGATATGTAATTATAATAAATACCAGATTAATAATTTGTGCAAGTAAGGTATATGTAATGTGCATAAAAGGTTCGGCTCAATGAAAATATAAGTATGTTGTTTGTCGATAATGATTTAAGTAAAGCGTAATCAAAGTGCAAGGATAACACAATGAATCCTAAGCAATGTTTTCAATCAATTCATAAATATGATTTAAGCGAAAATCACTACAAACGATGTATTCCTGTAATTTGTAAACATAAGTTCATTTGAGTTATAAAAAAGAGATGACAAGAAATATCTAATTTCTAATGTCATCTCGTTTATTTGGCATTTAATTAAAAAAAATAAATATGCTGTTACTAATAATAATAGTTGTGATCGAGAACGTAACGTGCTACTTAGAAATTTCGTTTCCAATATCCTCGCCACGATTTTGTAAATTTTCGATGTGTGACTGTAAACGTTCAATATTAGGATTAATGTCAGATTTGAAGTTTCCAAGTAATGACTTAATTTCACCACCAATTGAACTACCAAATTCCGCACTTTCGTTTTTAATTTGAACACCATAGTTTAAAATGTCATTAAAACTTTGTTTAATCGTTTCAAATTCACGTTGTAGTTCTGATTTTGAACCAGTAGGGGCAGTACGATCGATCGTGTTGTTCTTGACACTTTTGTCGTCTCGTCCTTGAAGTGCAACTACAAAACCAGCTGCTACGCCAACACCGATACCGAATAGAATGCGTGATGCTTTCATTTATATTCTCCTCACTTTTAACATCTGTTATCTTGATAACTCATTTTGTTTAAAATTGCTAACCTTGATGTTATCACTTCAAACGCAATTGTTATAATATTAATCATATTATACCCGTTCGAGCTTAGATTAAGCATACATTTAAAATTGTGCTTGAATTTGTTCAGCAATTTGTTGTTTTGCATCGTTATCTAAAATGTCTTCATGTGTTTCCCACTTATAACCAAATCCATCAATATCATTTTCATATCGAGGAATTAAGTGGAAATGAATATGAAATACAGATTGATCTGCAAACTCACCATTATTTTGAATAATGTTTAAACCATCAGGATTAAATGCACGCTTAATAGCATTTGCTACTTTAGGTAATGCTGCACCGATATGTTTCATTGTTTCTTCATCAGTTTCAAAGATATTAGCAGAAGCTTTTTTAGGAATTAATAACGTATGTCCTTTAGTAACTTGTGATATATCTAAAAAGGCATAGACATAATCGTCTTCATATACTTTAAAGCTAGGAATTTCTCCAGTTAAAATTTTGCCGAAAATTGTTTCTGACATGATGACTACACTCCTTTTCAACTTGTATTACCATTCATTATAACATTGTCGCTAAAAATTCGATATTAGGACATGTGTATTTAATATGAGCATTTTATAATTTTTGGTACAATATAAGTCATGGAGGTGCCTTATGACAGTTAAAGTAGAACAGCTTACAGGTGGATATGGAAAACGCCCTGTAATTAAAGATATAAATTTTGAATTAAACAAAGGCGAAATCGTTGGACTTATTGGCCTTAATGGCGCTGGTAAGAGTACAACGATTAAACATATGCTAGGATTGCTTACACCTATGGAAGGATCTCTATCAATTTCAGATATCAACATTAATGATGACATAGAGGCTTATAGAAGAAAGTTATCTTATATTCCGGAATCACCGGTTATTTATGAAGAACTCACATTAGAGGAACACATTGAGATGACAGCAATGGCATATGATATTGATCGTGATGAAGCGATGAATCGAGCAATGCCATTATTAAAGACATTCCGTTTAGAAAATGAATTGAAAGTTTTTCCGAGTCATTTTTCTAAGGGGATGAAACAAAAAGTCATGATTATTTGTGCGTTTATCGTTAATCCCGAATTGTATATTATAGACGAACCATTCCTTGGCCTAGATCCATTAGGAATTCAATCCATGTTAGATTTAATGGTTGAAAAGAAAAACGAAGGTAGAACCGTTCTAATGAGTACACATATTTTAGCAACAGCTGAACGTTATTGTGATCGTTTTATCATACTAGACGAAGGTGAAGTCGTTGCATTTGGAGATTTAGAAGCATTGAGACAACAAACTGGCTTACATAAACAAACATTAGACGATATATATATTCATGTGACGCAAGGTGGAGATGTACATGCATAACCAAGCGACCACATTATTTAATAAAAGATTACATGCCCTTCGTAAAGAGAAAAATTATTATAATAAGTTTATATTTAATGGTCATTTCATGGTCTTTTTACTTATTTTGCTGGGTGCATTTATTTTTGGATATGGTGAATGGTTAAAACATATTCCAACGAATATCAATTTTTCATTAATAGCAGCAGTGATTGTAGCATTGACATCCATTTTTCCAATGCGACCACTCCTAAAAGAAGCGGATAAAATCTTTTTATTACCATTTGAAAAACACATGTCTCAATTTATGCGTCATGCGATTTTATATAGTTACTTTGCGCGCATATTAATCCAACTCATTATTGTTATTGTAATGTTCCCGTTGTTTTACAATATTAATCAACATAATGTGGCATTTTATATTTGTTTTGGAGTCAGTGCATTAATTTTTCCATATGTTGGTTTACGCTTAAGATGGCAATGGTATCAATCGGGACTTAAAACATGGCAAGTTAATTTAATATCATTCATCACCTTTGCTCTAACATATTACTTACTATTAGCTCCAAAATGGTACATCGCATTTGTGATGGTTGCTTTGCCTGTGTTAATAGAATTTTTAGTTAAAAAATATAAACCAGGCTTTTTGTATCCTTGGGAGAAAATGATTGCAATCGAACATCGACATCATATGAATTATTATAAATTTGTTAATATGTTCACCGATGTAAAACATTTGAAAGAATCTGCAGTCAGAAGAAGTTATCTAGATATACTTTTACCAGTTCCAAAGGGTAGTAAATTTAACTCTAATGCGATGTATTTATTCTTATTTATTAGAAGCTTTATAAGAGGGAGAGACGCATTTAATATTATCTTTAGGTTAGTAATTATTGCAGTTTTATTAATGGTTTGGTTATCATATCCATTAGTGACAGCAATTATTGGGTGTTTATTTGTATATATTATATTGTTACAAATGGCACAATTTTATTCACAGCAAGCATATGGCTTATGGCCTCAAGTGTGGCCTGTACCTGAAGAGAAGGTAATCAAAGGGTATGAACAGTTTTTATATAGATTAATGTTTGTTATTTGTACTGTGTTTGCAGTGACATTTATTATAAAACATATGACGTTATTCTATGTTGTACTCATTTTCTATATTGTAGGTTTATTAACGATTAGAAGTATTATTAAAAAGTTGAAATATCAGGAAACATTATTACGAGACTAAAAAACTTCCATTGGCATGTATGTTGTAAAGGTGCATGTAATGTTGAACGCCAAATGATACGGCGTTCAGATTACATTAGCATCTATACGTTAACAGCATAACCAATGGAAGTTTTCTTCGAATCTATTCTTTTATTGGGTATAGATATCTTTCAAAATAACTTGAATGTTGTCCGCTTGAACCAAAGTAATGACTTAATGCGTCTTTTGAAAAATGGTCATTAAAGGCATCAGATTGCTTAAAGTCTTCGTATGCATGTCGATCAGCAAATCCAAAATAAATTTTGTATGTTGTACCTTTAGCAGGTCTTAACAAACGATAGCTTTTAAAGCCACCAAAGTTTCTGAAATTATCGTCTACACTAATCAGTTTCTTTTCAAGTTGATATGCATGATCTTCTGTTGATGGAATGAAGATTGCACAATAGAAATGATGTTCACTGAATTCACCAATTTCTTTGATAACATCATATTTTGTAGGTGATTTTAAAACAGTCTCACCATCAGTTTCTTCAAAAATAACTGAAGTATCTGATGCTGAAAATTGGAATAGTTGATGGGTCGGGTTATTGATTTTTATCTGATGTAAAAATCCATAAGTGCCATAAGATGTATATAGTTTCTTCATATGAAAGGTCCCCCTTATGTTTTTATTTATTATACGATGATAAACTAGTCATTACCACTATTAATAATTGATTAAAATTACTATAATGAATCTTGCGAGATATTTAGAAGTAATGATACAAAATAATGGACTTTAGAATTTAAATTTACAATAAATAGTTCTATGATTAAATGTCAGTTTTATGACATTTATTTATTGAAAATACGAACGAATGAGCGATATGATAATATAGATAAGAATGATTTTAATTTAGGAGGCCTTTATGGTGCATAATAAAAACAATACAATTTTAAAAATGATCAAAGGTGAAGAAACATCACATACACCTGTTTGGTTTATGCGACAAGCTGGCCGTTCGCAACCAGAATATCGAAAATTGAAAGAAAAATATTCACTATTCGATATTACACATCAGCCGGAGTTGTGCGCTTATGTAACACATTTACCAGTTGATAATTATCATACAGATGCAGCAATTTTATACAAAGATATTATGACACCATTAAAGCCAATTGGTGTCGATGTAGAAATTAAATCGGGTATTGGTCCAGTGATTCATAATCCAATCAAAACAATTCAAGATGTTGAGAAACTTTCTCAAATAGACCCCGAACGAGATGTACCATATGTATTAGATACAATTAAACTTTTAACAGAAGAAAAGTTAAATGTGCCGCTAATAGGATTTACTGGGGCACCATTTACATTAGCGTCATATATGATTGAAGGCGGACCATCGAAAAATTACAATTTTACAAAAGCGATGATGTATAGAGATGAAGCAACATGGTTTGCTTTAATGAATCATTTAGTTGATGTATCTGTTAAATATGTAACAGCTCAAGTCGAAGCAGGTGCCGAATTGATTCAAATTTTCGATTCATGGGTAGGTGCATTAAATGTCGAGGATTACAGACGTTACATTAAACCACATATGATTCGATTAATCAGTGAGGTTAAAGAAAAACATGATGTGCCGGTAATTTTATTCGGTGTAGGTGCCAGTCATTTAATCAATGAATGGAATGATTTACCGATTGATGTATTAGGCCTAGATTGGAGAACGTCTATTAATCAGGCTCAACAATTAGGCGTTACTAAAACATTACAAGGGAATTTAGATCCATCAATTTTATTAGCACCATGGAATGTCATTGAAGAGAGATTGAAACCAATATTAGATCAAGGTATGGAGAACGGTAAACACATCTTTAATTTAGGACACGGTGTATTCCCAGAAGTGCAACCAGAGACGTTACGTAAAGTAAGCGAATTCGTACACACATATACACAAAGATAATCATAGTTTTACATTGAAGCACATGAAAGATAATTCATTTAAAGGAAGGTATTATCAATGACTAAAAAAATGGGATTATTAGTTATGGCTTATGGCACACCTTATAAAGAAAGTGACATAGAGCCATATTATACAGATATTAGACATGGTAAACGTCCATCTGAAGAAGAACTTCAAGATTTGAAAGATAGATATGAATTTATAGGTGGTTTATCACCATTAGCAGGTACAACAGATGACCAGGCTGATGCGCTAGTTTCAGCATTAAATAAAGCATATGCAGATGTTGAATTTAAACTATACTTAGGATTAAAACACATTTCACCATTTATCGAAGATGCGGTTGAACAAATGCACAATGATGGCATTACTGAAGCAATCACGGTAGTACTAGCACCACATTATTCTTCATTTTCAGTAGGATCATATGACAAACGTGCTGATGAAGAAGCTGCAAAATATGGTATTCAACTTACACATGTGAAACATTATTATGAACAACCTAAATTTATTGAATATTGGACGAATAAAGTCAACGAAACATTAGCTCAAATACCGGAAGAGGAACATAAAGACACGGTATTAGTTGTTTCGGCACATAGTTTGCCAAAAGGTTTAATCGAAAAGAATAATGATCCATATCCACAAGAACTAGAACATACTGCGCTTTTAATTAAAGAACAATCTAATATTGAACATATCGCGATTGGTTGGCAATCTGAAGGTAATACAGGTACACCTTGGTTAGGGCCAGATGTACAAGATTTAACACGTGATTTATATGAAAAACATCAGTATAAAAACTTTATATATACGCCAGTAGGTTTTGTATGTGAGCATTTAGAGGTGCTTTATGACAATGATTATGAATGTAAAGTAGTTTGCGATGATATTGGTGCGAATTATTATCGTCCAAAAATGCCGAATACACATCCATTATTTATCGGTGCAATTGTTGATGAAATCAAGTCTATATTTTAATGACGAAAGAAGCGTGAAACGTTGTGACTAAATCAGTGGCTATTATAGGAGCGGGGATAACAGGTTTATCAAGTGCATATTTTTTAAAACAGCAAGATCCTAATATTGATGTAACCATCTTTGAAGCATCGAATCGTCCGGGGGGAAAGATTCAATCGTATCGTAAAGATGGTTATATGATTGAACTAGGGCCTGAATCTTATTTAGGTAGAAAAACGATTATGACAGAATTAGCGAAAGATATTGGATTAGAACAAGATATTGTTACAAATACGACTGGACAATCATATATTTTTGCGAAAAACAAATTGTATCCTATTCCAGGTGGATCAATTATGGGAATTCCGACAGATATCAAACCGTTTGTGACAACTAAATTAATTTCACCACTTGGTAAATTAAGAGCAGGATTAGATTTAATCAAAAAGCCTATACAAATGCAAGATGGTGACATTTCTGTTGGTGCATTTTTCAGAGCAAGATTAGGTAATGAGGTACTTGAGAATTTAATAGAGCCTTTAATGGGTGGTATTTATGGTACCGATATTGATAAATTAAGTTTGATGAGTACGTTTCCTAATTTTAAAGAAAAAGAAGAGGCATTCGGAAGTCTGATAAAAGGTATGAAGGATGAGAAAAATAAGCGTCTGAAACAAAGACAATTATATCCTGGCGCACCAAAAGGACAATTCAAACAATTTAAGCATGGTTTAAGTTCATTTATTGAAGCATTAGAACAAGATGTGAAAAATAAAGGTGTGACAATACGCTACAATACGTCAGTGGATGATATTATTACATCTCAAAAGCAATATAAAATTGTTTACAGTAATCAACAAGAAGATGTATTCGATGGGGTATTAGTGACAACACCGCATCAAGTCTTTTTGAATTGGTTCGGACAAGATCCAGCATTTGATTACTTTAAAACGATGGATAGTACGACTGTTGCAACTGTTGTATTGGCATTTGATGAAAAAGATATTGAAAATACTTATGATGGTACTGGCTTCGTGATTGCGAGAACGAGTGATACAGACATTACCGCATGTACTTGGACATCGAAAAAATGGCCATTTACTACACCAGAAGGTAAGGTTTTGATTCGTGCGTATGTAGGTAAACCAGGTGATACTGTGGTTGATGATCATACAGATAATGAATTAGTATCGATTGTACGTAGAGATTTAAGTCAAATGATGACATTTAAAGGCGATCCTGAATTTACAATTGTCAATCGTTTGCCGAAAAGTATGCCACAGTACCATGTTGGTCACATTCAACAAATTAGACAGATTCAAGCACATATTAAACAAACATATCCACGACTTAGAGTAACTGGTGCATCTTTTGAAGCGGTTGGACTACCTGATTGTATTACGCAAGGTAAAGTTGCTGCTGAAGAAGTAATCGCAGAGTTGTAAGTTAATTGTTGGATGGTGTGGTGTAGGTGCGACGCCTTTAGATAATGTTTGATGAAATATAGTCATTTTTAAGTTATATAATGGTGGAAGTAATGTGTAAATATAGATACTTTCAACGGGAATTATTTTTGTGAATTTGAAGCAGAGACAAAGGTTTAGCTGTTTTTGAATGATATTGAAATGATGACAATACACTTTAATTAGAAATGTCACTTTGCGATATAACATTTCTAATTAAGGTGTTTTTATTTTACAATTATAGGTAATCAGTCATTTTTTTAAAAATAGAAAAGAAGTAGTAAGTTGAAAGGAGAGAATGAGATGACAGATGTAATTATTGTACATTCTATGCATGGAAATAGTAGAAATCATTGGTATCAGTGGTTGGAGCATAACTTAACTTTAGAAGGATATGACGTAACATTATTTAATTTTGAATCCCCTGAAGCGAAGACAGTGGATCAGTGGATTGAAGCTATGACGAAACAAATTAATGTACGCAAAAAGGATACATATTTTGTAACACATGGTTTAGGTTCAATCACAGCTTTAAAATATATTGAAATGATTGATCAGCCGATTGAAGGCTTTTTTAGTATAGCGGGCTTTAAAGAAGATGCAGAAAATATAGATTTAGATATTGATTTAAGTAATGTAACCATTGATTACGATAATATTAAAAAGAAAGTTGACAATTTTTACGGATTGAGTTCTAAAAATGACAAATACGTTTCATATAAAGAAACCCAGCGTTTAATGAATGCATTAGAGGGGAACTTGCGAATCGTGGAAGATGGAGGGCACTTCTTAGAAGAGGATGGCTTCGAAACATTTACAGCGTTGCAAGATCGGATGCAAGATTACATGACACGATAGGTAATGTTTGGTTGCTATGTTGTGTCAGTAGGTAGCTGCTGATTTTGAAAAAATTGTGGTAATTGAGGCGTCAAGCAATGTCTTAGGGCTACAATGTTATATTGGTAGTCGCTGACTGAAAGAATATGCGGTGTAACAAGCTTTTATAATTTCTTTTTCAGAAGGTATAGGCGTTGTAAACTTTATAACTCCTATACCTTTTTAAATGCTTTAACACTATTTATGACAACTATTAGACACTTATATGATAAAAGGGAATAAGAAGCGTTTTTTTACACAAAAAACTTTAAAAATGTCGTTGACGTATACTACAAAAATGAATATACTAATATTTGTGTTCAACAGAGAACATGTTGCTACGATATTTAAGTAATTATTTAAGAGATAACATTTAAATTAAATTCAAAAAGTTCTTGACTTTAGGTTTTTGATTATGATATATTAATTAGGTAATTCAAAATAATATTAGCGCGGGATGGAGCAGTTCGGTAGCTCGTCGGGCTCATAACCCGAAGGTCGGTGGTTCAAATCCGCCTCCCGCAATACATAGTTTTTAATTTAATAGGTCTCGTAGTGTAGCGGTTAACACGCCTGCCTGTCACGCAGGAGATCGCGGGTTCGATTCCCGTCGAGACCGCCATTATTATTACCATTAAGGTTCAGTAGCTCAGTTGGTAGAGCAATGGATTGAAGCTCCATGTGTCGGCAGTTCGACTCTGTCCTGAACCATTCTTAATTCATGGCGGTTGTGGTGAAGTGGTTAACACATCGGATTGTGGTTCCGACATTCGAGGGTTCGATCCCCTTCAGCCGCCCCATAATCGTTTACATTAGCGGGTGTAGTTTAATGGCAAAACCTCAGCCTTCCAAGCTGATGTTGTGGGTTCGATTCCCATCACCCGCTCCATTATTTTCTATTATTCCACAGTAGCTCAGTGGTAGAGCTATCGGCTGTTAACCGATCGGTCGTAGGTTCGAGTCCTACCTGTGGAGCCATGGCTCCTTGGTCAAGCGGTTAAGACACCGCCCTTTCACGGCGGTAACACGGGTTCGAGTCCCGTAGGAGTCATACAAACAGAAGTGAAATATCGCTTCTGTTTTTTTATTACATATTTATTGTTGAGGAAGGTTGTCCGAGCTGGCCGAAGGAGCACGCCTGGAAAGTGTGTAGGCGTCACAAGCGTCTCAAGGGTTCGAATCCCTTACCTTCCGTAAAGGCGCTTAAATTGGTTTTACCCATTTTAAGCGCTATTTTTATTTTAGACTCAAACCCTTGATATATCTGCATTTGAGCTATTATCCTCATTTTTACACTTCTTATTTATTTATATCCATTTAAAATTTTTTAGCCACAATGTGACTAATTTTTGATGATTAATCTTAACTTTAGTCACAAGATTTTGAAGTTTAGTCACAAAACAAATCATTCAGATTTTTTTCTATAAATTTAGTTTCATTATCTTCAAATTCTTTAATCAAATGCGAATATGTTTTAAGCGTTGTATGTACATCTGCATGACCTAATCGTTTTGAAATGTAATGTTTAGCTGTTACTTAAAGAAAATCAAACATTATATATACGCTTGAAAAAATAAAATAATAATATTATAATATAATCAATCGGCATCTACGTGCGGATTTTAAAGAAAAGCGTAGCATAACCAGGAGTTAGTCGATTTTTAATAAATTCGACTAAATTATTAATAAAGGCTAAAGTAATTAGTTTACTTTAGCCTTTATTGCATTTGTAATTTATAGAACTGCGAACAGGGGACTACTGTTAATTTATGTGATTAAAGTTTCAATGATATTTGATTTATTAGACCATTTCAAAAACGCAAGGTTCTCATTTTCTGCTACAGTTTGCGGTCTTTGGAAGATATATATCATTTACTATTACTAACATGGTATATTCTAATTTGTTTGTGGATAGGCTGTTTGGTTTGATATCGCGGTAAATATAAGCTTCATTAGTTATATTGTTGAAATCTAAGTTGAATTTAATATCATACAGCAATGTGCCAATTAGGGACATTTTTAATTTTGAACTCTACATTTTGTTGAGAGTATCTGGTTATATTTGCAAAATGGTATGAACATTTATCATCACTTAATAAGTTGTCTTGATGATTGAATGACCCAGTATTTATTCAGTTCGAGAAGATTGAGAGTGTTAAATCGTATTCGCGTATAATTTCGATTCTTGTTATACCATTTTCATAAAGTTTAACCATTTGTAATTTGAAATCCTTAATATATGTTCTTCTGACTCTTGTCAAAATAAAATCACCTATCCACATAGTTTAACAATATCTATTCTCATAGAATTTGTTCAACTAAGTGCAGACGATTCTGCATTATCAATAAGGCCATTCAATTTGCTATCTTAAGCTGTTTCGAATTTTTCAAATTCGTTTCATTTAATATAAACATTGATATTATCACGTCTATAAATATTAAATCAATAAACCTATCTTTTCATCTAATTCGCTATAATCTATTGTACTAATATAGTTTTCATGAAGAAGATTTTTATTATGTTCATTTATTTCTTTTTTTGAGTCATTTAAAATAAAAATAAACTCATTTTGCCTGTGTCTTTTTATTTTTTTTGCTTGCATAGCATCCGTTATTTTCGACTTAATAATCATAGAATTATTAGGGTTAGAAATAGCATTGATAAATTTTTCTTTTTGATTTTTCTTAGCGCTAATAAAAAAGTCGAAATTATGAACAACACCACTGCTTCCTATAATAGGTAAGTCTCTTCCGTAATAAATGTTATGTTCATCCAATTTGTTTGCAACATCTTCTGTAAATATGTTCTGTGACTTAGGATTAGAAAGTAAGTACATATCATTAACAAATATAAGGCACTGTAATAAATTATGTTTCGATTTATTAAAATTTTTAAAGTTAGTTTGAACAAAAATTTCGTGAGTTTTATCGTTATATTTAATACCGTAAGCTGAAAGGTGCTCTTCAAAAATCTTTTTACGTTTTTTGATTTATTTAAAGAAATACCATTATTTTCTAAATCAAATATAGTATAGCCGTCATCTGTCAGTGTAATCATGTCTCTGGACTGATCGTATAAAGCGTAAATTATTAAATTATCTAAAGAATTATCTTTAAAAGGAGTATCTATTCTTACTACATTGTTTGATAAATTAGAAAACTCTAAGGTCTGATTATACCAATCAAGATATTCTTTTTTTAATTTTTTAGCATCAAATGTAGTCATATTATCCCTCCTTTATTCAAGGTCTTTTATATTATTATACTCTAAAAACGACATATACACATTATACAAGTTATAGATGTCGGGGAAATCTTTCAAGTTAATTTCATAAGCAAACCTATCCTTTTTATCATACTTATCATTATATATGTGAATATGACTTTTCGGAGCGATTGTTCCATCTGGATTATCGTGAGTCCCACCGTTAATATCTATTCTAACTAGGGTGTGATAGGTATCTTTGAAAATGATTGAAATTGAAAACCTATCTTTTTCTATGTTCCCTCTTTTTATCGTTAATAAGTACTTTATTCCTAACTTAAAACTTATTATTTCTTGCCTTTCATTTATTCGACTAGCAACTATTGTTTTTAATTCATTTACATCGATATGAGTTTCTGGATATTTTAATTCATTTATTAATAATTTTACGTGCTCGTCGTTAAGACTATTTAAATCAAGTTTAGCCATGTCTGTTCCTCCTTTAACATTGTATAGGCATTAATTTTTAATACTTTCTTATTTGAAAAAAGCAAAAAAGATAGGTGAGATGTATACACAACCAAAAGTGTATATTATCAATTTAGCATCTCGCAATATAATTTTATACAATGTATAATAAGGTTTAAAGATGCAGCTCATCTCCATTTTCATAGGGGATTTTTAAAATTAAGTATTGAAAAATAAAATATTTATATTATAATATAAATAAGTCAACGACCATG
>NZ_JACYVY010000023.1:0-25163 GCF_017151825.1 Staphylococcus sp. EG-SA-18 | reverse complement strand
TTCAAATATGTATATAAGTAATAAATATAACAATCAAAATACATCTGACTCTATTAGCGATAATAGTGTTAAGAAAACGAGTACTTTACACTTTGTAGTCGTTAACAAACAAGGTCAAATGACGAGTACGACAAATACACTATCAGGATACTTTGGGTCTGGTAAATATATGGATGAAGGATTCTATATGAATAATTCCATGACGAACTTCTCTGATAATAAAGATAGTAACAATTATCATGCTAAAAATACTGTGCCAAGGTCATATATATCTCCAACAATTATAGTTGGACCAGACTACTATATGGGAATTGGTAGCCCTGGTGGAAATAAAATACCAACTATTCTTAATGAAGTAATTATTGATTACCTTAGAGGTAATGGATCGTTGCAAGATAGTATATATAAACCTAGATTTTATAATGATGGTAATACAGTACATTTTGAAAAAGGGATGAATAAAAAGTATTTAGATATACTTCAAAATCAAGGTTACAATATTAAAGAAGAAAAAGATAATCCTAATTTTGGAAGTGTTCAAGCAGGTATTTATCATATTAAAAATAAAAAAACTGAAATTGCAAATGATGTAGGAACCAGATAAACTGATTTAAAATACACCAATCTTCAAAATTTTAGAGATTGGTGTATTTTAATATATTTGTAAATGCCTTGGGAAATTTTTCATTTATTTACTTTGAGTATTAGACGCTGATTAAACATTAAATTATCTTTTTTAGAATTTTGTTTAAAAAAATATGATATCAATCATTAACACCAATTTCATTAAATTGATAAAACAAGTTATAATATAGGTGAAGACTTTTTAATAATAAAAATAGGAGTTCAAAAATGACAAAAAAAATGGTGATTATATCATTCGGCAGGATTTTACTTATTATAATTGGGGCACTTATTACAGCATATGGTTTGGAATCTATATTAATCCCAAATAACGTTTCTGACGGAGGAGTCACAGGGATTAGTATTGTAGGTTCCACTTTGTTTGGTTTACCTTTAGGAATATTAATAGGAATAATCAATTTACCATTTATATGGTTAGGTTATAAACAAATCGGACGTAAGTTTGCTATATTTTCAATAATAGGTATCTTATCATTATCTATATTCACTTCGATTATGCATCATGTACCAACAATTATTGAAGGTGATTCACTACTTATTACTGTAGTTGGTGGAGTTGTTATTGGATTAGGCATGGGTCTTGCCCTTAGAAATGGTGGG
The DNA here is from genome assembly GCF_017151825.1 of Staphylococcus sp. EG-SA-18. NCBI lineage: Bacteria > Bacillati > Bacillota > Bacilli > Caryophanales > Staphylococcaceae > Staphylococcus > Staphylococcus sp. EG-SA-18. The sequence continues at coordinate 23,918 of NZ_JACYVY010000023.1, read as the reverse complement.
GCATTAGATGGTATAGATATGTTAGCCGTTTTATTATCTAGAAAGTTACCTTTCGGAACAAGTGATTTAATTTTATTTCTCAATACATTCGTATTTATACTTGTTTCTACTGTTTTTGGCTTTAAAGGTGCCATTTTATCAGCGCTCGCATATTTTATTGCTTCAAAAGTTATACATATTATTGAAGAAGGACTAAGTGGTTCGAAAACGTTTAAAATTATTACAAAAGATTATGACATTATGAATAAAGAAATTAAAGAAAGACTGGGAAGGTATTGCACATTTACAAAAGTGACTATTGATGAAGAAAATAATTCATTTGTAGAAATTTCTTGTGTTATTAATAAACTCGAAGAACAAAAACTTAAAGAAATTATAAATGATGTAGACCCAGACGCATTTATCGCAATATATGATACAGCAGAAGTTAAGGCTGGAAATATGAAAAAATCAGATATATATTAAAATTACGATAAATAAAAAGCTACCAGTTATTAGGTAGCTTTTTATTGGTTCTCTCTTTTCTTGTTTTAATATTAAAATCTCAGAATAATTGATCACCATAAGTTTTCAGACGCTGTGAGAAGCTCTCATTTGCATTGAAAAACCGTTTATTAAAACAAATCATCGTTATCGTGTTTAATTCTATAAACAGTTTGTCTTGTAATATTCACTTCTTTCGCAATTTTACTAATCGCTTTGCCTTCCTCTAACATTTCTACAACACGATGATAGATAACACGTTTTTGAGGATCTTTCGCATTGGGAGAATATAATAAAGGTCGTCCTTTATATACGCCTTTCTCTTTCGCAACTTGAATCCCTTGAGCTTGTCGACGTTTACTTTCATTTCTTTCTTGTTCTGAAACCATTGCTAATATCTGTATAATTAAATCTTTCATAAATTTATCTAATAATGGATTACCAATGACTTCATTCATCATTGGTAGACTGGTAATCATCAATTGTACTTCTTTCTCTTTAAGATAATTAACGGTATTAATGACTTCATCATAATTACGACCTAAACGATCAATTGATTCCACGACAAAACGATCTCCCATTCTCACAAAGTTCAATGCTTCTTGAAAGACGGGTCTGTTTTCTATAGATTGACCTGATTGTTTTTCTGTAAAAATTTTTTCAGCACCAAATGTTTTTAAATTTTCAAGTTGTCTTTCTAAATTTTGATCTACTGATGATACCCGCGCATAGCCCACAATCATTTAGTTTCACCTCATAATTAATATACACCCTAATCATACATTTTAATTGCTGTAATTTCAACAATTCATTTTGTATGATTAGGGTGTACTTATATCATTCATATAAATGTTTATTTATACCCTCAATAAAAATATTATATGCTTTTAAGCACCTATCACATTCCTTATAAAAATGTTTATTCAATCCTTTAATATCGACTAGCGTAGCCTTATAATTTTTTTGTAACAATTTTAAATCCTCTTCGTAAAAGCTTAATTTAAAATGACCGGCTTGAGCTAATGGCTTTTTTCCTTGTTTAATTAAAATCAATATGTTTTTTAAATGTTTTAAAAAGTTTTTATAATCATAAACTTTTATTTTCATGAATGATTTATGTGGATTATTTTCATAATTTAGCAGGTAGTTTTCTATATCTTCAATATAACTATCATCAAATGGTGTGTGCTGGAAATAAAAAGTTTTTACATACATGAATATTTTATAAAGTTCTTCTTTCAAAAAATCATATGTATCTAAATCTCTTTGTATAGCATCCAATTTTTTTATTTTTTTACATTTTTACCACAATCCTGTACTCTTATCCATCCACTATTTTCTTTAATTTCACTAGGTACACTTTGCATTAAAGTCTGAGATACTTTACTTTTTAATTCCGAAATATCATTAATATTTGGACTAATTAGTCTATTTTCTTTAACTTTTGTCTTAAACTCATCTAATTTTTTAGACTTTTCCGCGGATTCGGTAGATGCTTTATTCATCTCAAAAACATATATAGGTTTACCTAAAGATTTAGCAAAATTGTACTCCATTTCTGTATAGCTAATATTTTCTTCACTATCAATTGTTCCATAACTAGAACCTAACAATAATATCACTGCATCTGATTCATTGATCCATTGTGTTATTATTTCCCATTGGCTTTTACTACTTGAGTTAAAAAGTTCCATACCTGCTGGAATATTATTACTGTTTAAAACTGCTTCTACTACTGCTTGACGCTCTTCTATTAAATCTAAATAAGTTGATGAAATAAAAATTTGATATTTAATTTTAGTATTACTCATATATGCTCCTTTAATAAAAAATCAATTTACATAAATATATCATATGATAATATCCAAAAAGACTACTTAAAATATTATCTTTTTGCATTCCTCTACTAACCAGTGTTATAATCTAGATAACGAAAATGATTAACAATTAATGCACCAATCCCCACACTACTGCAATAGTGTGGGGATTTTTTCGATGCTGGCTTATAAAGTCGCCTATTAATTATTTGTTGCGTTTACTAAGCCAATAAGTATAATACGCAACAGCACAGCCACTGATGACTGGTGCTATGATGTGAACGAAAATGATTAGCAAAGTAATGCACCTCCTCTCTGCGTCTGAATTGACGCCTGAGAGATAGGCGACCTGTATATTATATCATCTCCGAATATACGATGATAGATAACTTCCGATAAGTCGTCTTATGTTATATAACTTTGTTTTTTATAGTATCAAGACAAGAAGAAACTCGTTTCACTCGTTTCAAAAACCCTCCTGATTTTTAGAGAAAAACTCTCTTATTTCATCGTCTTTAATAAAATAATATGCCATCTTTCCATCTTTATAAAAATCAAGTACCTCATTTTTATATAAAAGCCTTAAATGATGTGAAGTTGAAGCAACACTCATTTTCAATATCAAAGAAATATCACAAACACACAACTCATCTTCTTTAATCAAAGATAATATGATTTTCAATTTCTTCTCATCACAAATTTTTTCTAAAATGTTAAGTAATTTCTTAGATTTATCATCTTCTAAAAAACTTAAAGCATTGTTAACTTTATCCTCATGTACACAGATCACATCACAAGTATTTTCATAACTCATATAAAATCACACCCTAAATTAAAATATAAATCCTAAAATTGTTTGAATAGTGTCATTTTCAATAATAATAAATAAACCTAAAGCTATATAAATGATAGCCATAATCCAACGACTAAATTTCTCAACAATTTCTCCAATTCCTGGGATATTAGCTAATTTTTGTGCAGTAAACACCAAGAAGAAAATTAAAATTAAAAAGACAAACAGAGTAAGTAATAAATTAGTAACACTTAATGTCACAAAATAAGGAACAAATAAACCAATATTATCGGCGCCACAACTTGCTATCGTAACAATTGCAACCGTACCAACTAATTTAGACAATCCTTTTTCATTCAATTCTTTTTTAGCTCTCTTTTCTCCTTCACAATCATCATAAATAGCCACTTTAATTCCAAGATAAATTGGTATTAAACCCAATAAACCTAATATCCACTTTTCTGGAACATAATTTAATACAAAAGCTAAAAACAAACTAACTAATATTAAAATAATAGACCCTAAATATTGACCAACATAAATATTTCTATATTCTTTTCTAGTCTTTGCTCTAGCAAAAAATATTAATAAAATTACTAATAAATCAACTGCTGTAGCAATATAAAGAACAGCAGCAGCAACAACCGTTTGAATCATAATACACCTCATTCAAAAATATTTTTGAATGTATTATAACTTATATTTTTAAATAATCATAGGTGCTTTATTCCAATTGCTTTATTGACGTTGAGCCTCGGAACCCTTAACAATCCCAAAACTTGTCGAATGGTCGGCTTAATAGCTCACGCTATGCCGACATTCGTCTGCAAGTTTAGTTAAGGGTTCTTCTCAACGCACAATAAATTTTCTCGGCATAAATGCGTGTCTATGCGTAGACATGGAGACACTTCAGAATTATGGAGTGATTACATGAGTTTAACTATTTTTCTTTATTCAGTTTTAGGAAGTTTATTAGCAAATTATATCTACGAAAAATCTTCAAAATAAATAACTTTTTCGGTTCTACTTTGTACACTTTATCTACCTGGTAGACCTAATTGTTATTGCTTTACAGGTCTAAAATTCGTCGTTATAATCTAGTTAAATCCCGTAAGGGCGCACTTATACGTCGGATAAATCGACATGTGCAAAAACGTAATCGACCTTCGTCGATTTTTTTATTTCAAAATTAAAGAAACGGCTTGAGATATTCCGAGCAGTTATAAAAATTAATTTGCGTTGAATATTGCTACTACATTCTTGAAAAAGTGATGTAGATTTATAGCCCATAACTTTTTTGAATTACATCGACGATACGGCGTCGAAAGAAAAAGCTACCTCACTTTATCTGGGGGGGCTTTTATTTTTTATGCCCTTATTTTGAATTTTAAGAGGGCATTTTAAAGATTTAGGGGTGATTCATATAGTTTTATCTAAAACTTATATACGCTTTTAAAACGCAAATATGAGCCAAATAAATATATGCTATTTTCAAAAACAAAAATTTGAGCAAAAACAATAACTATTTTTTAGACACTGCCCATTTACATGCAAATTAAAAATTAGCATAAAATTCTTTAAAACTTCCCCACGTTCTTCTAAATTCCTGCAGGGCTTTTCTTATCAAAAACTTAGAAATTTTAATTTAACTCTAAAATCTCCGTAAGAGCATAAGGGAAATTTGTCCCCATCAATGAATGGGGGATCTGGCAAAGCCAGATATTTCAAGGCTTCGAAAATGTTTTTGTGTGGGGTCATAAAAAGCTCAAGTGTCACACTTTTGTGACACTACATACAGCATTTGTCACAAAAATAAGACAGCACTTTTTTTACAAAAAAGTAATAAAAAAAGACATCAGTTATCACTAATGCCTTAAATAATAATTTTGCTTTTCAAAATTGCCGTAATCGAATGTGCCTTTTCTTCTTCATTTGCTATTTTATCTTCATCACTTGTATTAATTAAATTGCCATCTTCAGCATCGTCTAAGTTTAAAATTTTATGTTTTTATTTAAGCAATCCACCATAACTTAACATACGTTTTCGATACAAATCTTTTTCTAGATCACTGACAATTTCTTGATTTTTTCATCGCTATCAGTTAAAAAGTCAGATGATTTAACGAAATATTTTGATGTATCTTTGATTGTTATAAAATCATTTGAATGATTGATTAAAGATATTATATTGTTTCATGTTTTTACGGCGCATATAAAGTGCATGTGTTTCTTCAAATTCAGTTAAAATTGTTTGCATTAAATAACCTTGCATTGACTTGAATGATTACTAATTTCATTTTCGGACTCTATATCATTCAAGTCATTCATATCATTTATTTCAGTATTGTTAGATTCAGTATAGCTAAGTTCAGTATCATTAGATTCTGTTTTATCGACTTCTTGAAGTCGGTTTTTCCGACTTCCTTGCCATTGCTGCTCTCAACAGTGTTTTCTTGCTTTTGAATTTTATAAATATCATCTTCTGTTACTTCTGGTTTAACTAAATAAAGTTTATTTGTCTTATTTAAACCTTGTCTTTCTTGTAGTAGTAATTCGGCTTCAATTAAGTTCTTTCTTTATTTTAATTACTTTATCTTTTTTACAATTTAATATATTTTGTGGGTTTTCATTTTTGTAATAAAAATAAATATTACCTGTTTTAGAATCAACCCAACCATTTTTAATTGATAAATCTAAACGATCTCTAAGAATACCCCATGCCATTTTTGCATCATTGGATAACTTGATATATTTAGGATTTGTAAAAAATACTTTCGGTATTTGATAAAACTTTTCTCTGTATTCCTCATTTATGTTGTAAAGTTTAATTGACATAATAAAAACCTCTTTCCGAATTTTAGTTTGGTAAGAGGTAATAAAACGCTTACATTTTTGTGTTTATTTAATAATCTAGGTGCTTGCACTAAGATATTATTCATTATATAATCTAAGTATCGAAAATTATATAAATAAACAGTTTCTAAACGTTTTATTACCAAACCCCGACTATTACCAGTAGTTGGGGTTTTTGTTATATTAAGGTTATTATAGCACTTTGAATAAACTTAAAAAAGGGAAAATATAGGTTTATAAACCTTTGATAAACACCATAAACCCTTTACAAACCCTTGATAAAAAGGTTGGCGAATTTATATTTTTATTTGTCGATTACTTTATTATTAATCGTTATAAGCTTATAATATTTTACTAAGGGTTTATAAACATTTTATAAAGGGTTGATGATATGAAAAGTGTAAAAAGGTTGAGTGAAGAATTAGGGGTTAGTAAGCAAACGATTTTTAATAATATTAAGAGATTGAATATAGAGACAATAAAACAGGAAAACACTTCGTTTATTAAAGAAGATACCGATATAGAAAAAATCATTCAAAGAGTAAATGAAAATAAAAAGAAATATGGTTTTGAAAGTGCTACTGAAGACAAACAAAAAAAAGAGTCGGATAATATTAATTTTGAATCTAAAAGCGATGCTCAAATAGTAGAAATACTTAAAAATCAGATTAATACTTTAAATAATCAAATTGAAAAACAAGAAAGTCGTCATGAAACAACAATTGAATTTTACAGAAAAGAGTTGCAAGAAAGATCAAAATTGCTTGAGAATCAGCAAGTTCTGGCATTAGAGAGTAATAAAAAGATTCAAAAATTAGAAAATCAATTAGAAAAAGAAAAACACCTTAATTATCCCTTTGATACATCTACTAACGCTAGACAAAACGTTGATGCACAAGAAAAAACATATACTACTAGTCCTGTAAATATTAACCGAGATCAGGAAGAAACTAAAGAAACAGAGATTCAATATAAGGATATATCTGGAAGTCAAAGCGACGAAAGTACACAAGGTGAAGAAGCACAAAGAGAAGACGTTTCAGCTAATCCAAATGACAATGATAGTGATATAGAAGAAAAGAGTGAAGAAACGGAAGCTAAAAAGGGGTTTTGGAGTCGTCTATTTGGTAACTAATTTTAATTAAAAAGGTACGACAAGTTCATAAATTAGCCGTGCTTTTTTATGTGAATTGAACTTCTGATAATCATCGATTATATTAACCAAACAAAAAGCCATAAATGCCTATATGACGGCATTTATGGCTTTTTACTTTCATTATCTTTTATGCATCTTTTATACATCGTTGATTTGACGCGTTTTCATTCTTTTGCATTGGCAAGTATTTTGTATCTTTATTCAGTTACTATTTCTTTTCTCCAACCTAACAAACCATCTTTAACTCTAATAATATGTTTGCCACGCCAAACACTTCTTACTTCGAAATAATACCATTCCCCGTTTTTGTTGAGGAAATAAATATCTTGATAACCTTCTTTAATGACATATTTTGTAGCTTCTTGTCTTTGATCGCCAAACATTATCAATCCCACCCTTATATTTATTTATCTTTAATATATAACAACATTTATTAATATTCATGTTATTTCATGGAAGGAGAGATTTGTTATAATGTGAAGGTCGTCTATCTCTCAGATGTCAATTCGGCGTAGAGAGGAGGTGCGATTTATGAATGAAATTCTTGTTCACATCATGACAACGGCAATCAGTGGTTGTCTCGTTACGTTATTTGGTTATTAGCTCCATAAACGTGATAAAAAATAATATAGACGATTAAAGCCAATTCACCAAAAAACCCCGAACTACGGCGAATAGTTCGGGGTTTGGTGCGTTTACAAACGAAATTCTTGTTACTTTTAGTATATATTTCATATTGCCTTTTGTAAACTCTTCTATTCTTATCAATACATTTCAAGGTGTCGTAAAAATACTTTCCTTTTTCATATTGCCTGATGTGCATTAAATTTTGATTTTAAAATCAACCCATGAACGAATGAATGGCCCAAACTAAAAATCCGGCAACAGGAAAGAAAAGCCACCAAAAATCATAAAGAAAATCAACTATGGAAGGTACCCTGTTACTCTCTCTATAATTTCCCTCTAAAATAACTTTTTTAAAACGTGCATCTCCTTTAATTAAATGCTCTAAAGAGATTCCGAATAAATCGCTCATAGCAATCAAAATATCTAAGGAAGGATAGTTTTTGGCACTTTCCCATTTAGAAACACTTTGTCTGGAAACCTTTAATATATTGGCTAATTCCTCTTGAGACCATCCTTTTAATTCTCTCTGTTCTTTTATAGCTTCAGCTAATTTCATAAAATCACTCCTTAACTCAAACTATAATTAAAATAATTGAAAAGTCACGATACTTTTAGTTAACCAACTCGCAACGAAAAGTTGCGTTATTCCCAATTCAGTTCAAGTTGTTTTAAAAAATCCTCTCGTTCTTTCTCTAATTGTGGGTCGTAATCTTTTTGAGGTTGCTTTTCATATGACCGTTCTTCTAACCATTTAGGCGTCTTTTCACGCCTCACATATTGTCTTGATTTATCTATCTTGGACATTTGAGGTTGTCGTTTGTTATGAATGCGTTTCTCAGCGTCAAATGTGAACTCTATCCATTCAATTTTACGCCCTTTTTTCGCTTTGATTTTATTGATAGTAAGATTATTAAATATAGAACCTAATTCAATAATAATAGGTTTAAAAACATTTTTGTTAATATCAGTCATACGATAAGATTTAGGTATATCTAAACGATTTTTAAAATCATCGATGTGAATTTTTAAATAGCCTGTATGTTTGTATTGTTTAAGTAATCTAAACATATTTTTAGAATATGTAGATTTAAGCCTAGTCATTTCTTTTAATTCAAATTTTGTAAAATTATTAGTAATTGAATTCAATATGTGTTTTAAATTTGAAGAAGTTGATATTTCTAGATATTGTTCTCGCTTATGGATTCTATAATGATTGAATAAAACGAATCTTTCTATTACATCATCATCTTCATATCTAATGGTTAAATTCAACATCTTTTTATACACATTATCTAAATCATTAGCAAATCTATTAATATTACGTGTTTCTGGACTATAATTACTTAATTTTTTTAATTCATCAAAAGACAAACGTAATGTATTAGTATCTTGCTCTTTTAATTTATTACACATCGCAAAAAATAAATTAATTTCAGTAGCTGTAAATCGCCTTAATGGAACTAAATTCATTTCATTTTTATATACAACTGTCTCTCCTGTCATGATACAGCCCCCTTTATTACGAACCTAAAGGAGTATCGTTTGAATATACACTCCCATTTGAAAACTTTTATTCACAATAAACTACTTTATTATCAATGTCAAACCATAAAAGGAGTACAACTTTTTAAAACACTCCTTTTATGTGGCAAAAACACTCCTTTTATGTGGCAAAAACACTCCTTTTATGTGGCAAAAACACTCCTTTTATGTGGCAAAAACACTCCTTTAGGCATTGAAATCCCTTGTTGCTCTAGGGCTGAACAAGCCCCTAAAAAGGTTTTTAAAAAGATTTATAAAAATATATTAAAAAGTTCGAGGGGGGCTACCTATTTTTCATCCTAAAAAATAATTAACCTCAAACAAATGCATTTAAATATCTATTTTTATAATGTATAACCATCTTCTCTATCTTCTTTAAAAATGATTTCTCGTTCTTGTGCTTGATATTTCTTCTTAAAGAACTGTTCATCATTGTTATCTATCGTCATTACTTCACGTATTTTAGAATTGTCTAAATGATTATCAATATGATTTATTAGTGTATGATAACGCTCTTCTTTCATCATACTTTTAATGATTTTAAAAACTTGATTGAATAACTTAAGCGTATAATTTAGTTCTTTATCTTTCTTTTCATTCTCTGACAACAAATAATTATAACGTTGTGCTAAATCATTAAATTCTTCAACCAGCTTTTCATTTTCCATATGGACACTAGTCAATTCATTAACTAAACTTTCATTTTGTTTCTCTGCTTTTTTTAATGACTTCCCACTTTTAATACATTCATAATCATCTAATATCATCTGTGCTGCTTTAATTTGTTTAGTGTATTTTTCAAAATCAGTTTTAGTAATTACAATATTGCCTGTTTCTTGCTTCTCTTTATGAAACCATCCACCTACATTTTTAGTTTTAATTTCATACATGACACTCAGAAGCTTTTTAAGCGTATCTAATGATTTTTGGTAGTTTTGTATCAATTTATCATTTTCTTGCTTTAAATAATCCTCTATTTGCTTCTAGCGCATATGCATTTGTTTATGATATTCTGTTTTTTGTTTATAACGGCTAACTTGATCATGTTTTTCTTTTGTAAGTTGTCTAGAAATTCCTCGTTTTAAATCATAGCCTTGCTTATTAATATACGTATTGAATCTATCTTGGAATTCGGTTAATGCTTTTTTATTACCTACAACTTCTTTCGCACTTAAACGTCCATCTTTAGTAATAGGAACTACGCCATAATGCATATGTGGTGTTATCTCATCCATATGTACTGTCGCATATAAAAGATTTTCTTTACCGTATTCTTCTTCCAAGAACGCTTTAGCATGCTTAAAAAACTATTTTGTCTCTTCTTCAGATAATTGATTAAAAAACACATTATCTGATGTAATTAATCCATCAATATGTTTAATGGCATCTGTTCTAATTTTGCGTTTCCCTTTATAATTTTTTTCGATTTTCTCATCAATTTTTTTATTAAAATCAAACTTAGTATCATTGACTAAATCATAGTTTAAATATGACTTACTTAAATCAATATCTATATTTTCATAATTTTTATTTTCTCTTTGAATATGTCTTTGAATACCTCTTGTATTTGTTTTTGATTTCACTTTAACAACTCGAATAATTGAATAAGACATAATAAATCAACTTCCACTGCATATGATTATAACACCTAAACACAGAAAAGTTTTAACATACTAGACTTATTAAAAACCAAATAAGTCATTAAAAACGTGTGCTCTGCGAGGCTTGTTTTTTATCATCATAAAAAAGGACTGGAAAATCCAGTCCTTAAATTAAAAAACTCAAAAGTAATGACTAATCATATTTCATATTGTTTTTTCTCTATGTATGGCTATACCTATCAATATTTCTTAACTTCTAAGCTCAGAAATATTGACTATGACATCAAATCGTTTCGCAAGCTCTAAATCATGCGTTACGACAATCATAGTTTTATTTTCATCAAGTAGCTTCAATAATAAATCAATAACTATTTTTCCATTTTTCGTATCTAGTGACCCAGTAGGTTCATCAGCTAAAATGATTTTCGGATCTTTTAATATTAATCTTGCCAATGCTACTCTTTGTTGTTCACCACCGCTTAGAGAACTAACAATTCTCTTGATATCTAAATCTAGGCCGACCTTTTTTAATACTTCTTTCTTTAAGTTCATATTATCTTTTTTATTCTTTTTGAACTTTAGGGCTAAATCTAAATTTTGACTGATTGTTTGATTTTCAAGTAAAGCAAAATTTTGAAACAAATACCCTAACGTATATCTATAAAAATCGACTTTCTTTTTTAGTAACTTATCTTCAATATATATGCTTCCTTGTGATACATCTTCGAACCCAGCGATTATGTTAAGTAAAGTAGATTTTCCAGCGCCACTTTCTCCAACTAAAGCATATGATTTTCCTTTTTCAAAATTAAAGTTACATCCGTCTAAAATGTTTTTATTACCTTTTTTTACAAAAACATTTTCAAGTTTTATCACTATCGGTCACCTCATTTTAAAAAGCTAGGAATATCTTTTGTAATGTATTCTATCGAACGCACATATTTCCCTTTATGATTTACTTTCACATATTCTTTTGTAGGATCATAACCTAAAAAATCCAATTTATAACTCTTTTTTTCTCCATTTTTAGAGTATACAGTTATATTTCTATAGTCCTGGGTATCTTTTGGAACTTTGGCATAAGATACTTTTTCTTTTAACAGTGGGTTAAAACGATCTAAATGCTCATTTCTAACCAATAACAGACTAAGTATGATGATTAATAGTACAATTGTTACAATAATTAAAGTTCTTTTCATTGTTTAAATCTCCCTCATTAAATCTTTAAAGTATTTTTCAAGATATTTAATATAAGCAATTTGAAGTAAATGTTGAATAATAGCAATAGACATTATTATGAATAGTAATATCTTTGAACCAAATAAAATATGCGTAGTGTAAGCTAACATAATAGAAAGTAAGATAGAAATTGTTAAATAACGTACATTACTGCTGAATAATGAATAACCATGAATTTTTCTTAATAATAGTTGCTTTTTATTCCAGCTAAAATATTGAATTGTTTCAAATACAGTAGCTATCAAAAGAATGAAAACGTTAATAATAATAGTAACTATTGTTATTATCATTTTTGTTTTCGTTTCATTTAATTCATTTAACACAGAATCCTTGTAATTAGTTATACCGCTAATTTCTTCTTCTAGGTGATTATCTTTAAGCAACTGTTTAAGTGTATCTAAATCTTTAAATAGATATCCACCTTGAGAAACAGCAGCTAAATAAAAATCTCCTGTTAAATCGTCAAGTGTCAACAACATTACTATTGGAGAATCTAGATACCCAAATTTCAAATTAGTTGTGCGATCAAAAGAAAAAACAGATACGTTTTTTGACAGTACTTGCACATCTACTTTTTTGTTTTGTTGCTTTTGAAAGTCAATCCATCCTTGGTGATTTTTTTGAATTTCAGATTTTTGATATTGTAACCTTGGAGGAATAAACACGTTTATTTTATCCGAATGATTGTCAATCATTTTAAAATCATGATTTATATTTTTATAGAAATTCAGAAAATTGTTATTGATAAAAAAGACATTGCCATTTTCAGGAATGTAATTGTTTTTATCGGGATTGGCTATATTATTATTCTTTAAAAGCAATCCACCAAGTTGTTCGCTTTTCTTAATTAAATTGTATATATTAGTTTCTAAAATTTGTTTTTCTTCTGAATTTCTAATATTAGGAGAAATCTCTAATGTATAGTAATTATCTAACTTTTGCCAGATTTTTTCAGAGTCATATATATTCTTTAACTTCGTATAAGCATTTAAATTTTGTGCCAGTAAAAAAGATAGTATTAGCACCATGATACATTTGGTGAAGGTACCCATAAATATTGAAAACTTATATCCTTTTTTCCCTTTTAAGATTAATGGAATACTTAACTTCAAAAGAAGACTATACGAAATCAGCCACAGCAATGTAGTAATACAAGCAAAAACAAAAAGCAACACGATAAATCTACGAATAAACATTAAGAAATCCAATTCTAAATTGGCTATATGAATGATTAATATATTAGCAATAAAGAAAATAGCGGTAAGTACTAGCCAATAAATGATTTTTATATGAATATTATGAAAAATAATGCGTGTAGTTGAAAAGCCATGTAGCTTTTGAATAGCATAAAATTTCAAATTATATCCTCTGTCATATAAGAAGTACAAAAGATATAATACGCCTAAGAATATGAAAGGCACTAATAAATCATTATCTATGACTAATTCAAAAAATAATATGTTTCTATTTATGTATTCAACTTCAGATGTTAAACCAGCTTTTTTTAATTCACTCGTAAGCTCTTCTACATTGAAATGTTCACCAATAATATAATACTTTCCTTTTATCTCTCTGTTTAATAAATCTGATGGAGTTAAAAGTGATGTTTTATTACGTATAAAGTCAGAATTATTTCGTTTTGAGTTGAAAACAAAAAATTCTTTTTTATTATCAAAATCTTTAACGGATTTAATTATTTGTATATTTTGATTTTTGGCGCCTGATTCAATGACATCTAACACTTTTGATTTACTGTTAGATTTATCCCAATTAGAGATTGTTAAAATATTGGAACTTTCAGGTATAATTTCTTCATTTTCTTTGAAGAAAAATAAAAATAATAGCCCTGAAATTAATAATAAAGTACTAAAATCTAAAAATAATTTGAATTTTTTCATATTGCCTCTTTCAAGAGAATAGACAGAATTAAGTTTACTTAATTCTGTCTATTCTCCTTAATTAATATATGTAATTAGTGAAGACTATAAAATGTTTTGTTTCCACCCCAAGCCTTTGGAGCAGATGCCTTAGATTGAACACCAGGTCGAGCAACACCACTAAAAGATGAATATTTCCCTACTGCTGTTGAACCATGATTTCTTTTATTGTGACTATAATAAGACCATACGTAATGTTTTCCAATACCATGGCTCCAAACACCACCAGCTACATGTACTGTTGCAGCTTCAGCTTTATAAGTTACACCTAATAAAGTGCCGAATAAGATTGTACTAGCAATACAACTAGAAACAAATTTCTTTTTCATAAAAACACCTCCATTTAATATTATTTATTTATTATAGCAAAAATAAATAAAATAGAGAATGAGTAAAAATAATCTAAAAGTGTTTTTTCTGCTCTGTTGCTTGTTTTGTTCATCTATATATAATATTAATTCTATTATCCTTAAATTAACTATCATTAAACAACGATATGACAATGTATAATAAATACAATTTCACTACCTATAATTCAACATTATATAAACTAAAGTATTTCAAATAATTAACTGTATTAATACTCTCATCATGATTGCGTTATAAACGTTCGTTAATGAGAAAAAGAGAGAGCATATTTACGCTCTCTTTTCTTGTCTTATTATTAAAAACTCATAATAGATTATAATCATCTGTTTTGAGACGCTGTGAGAAGCTCTCAGTTGCATTGAAACAAAGTTTATTAAATCAAATCATTATCGTTTTTAATTCTGTAAATCGTCTGCCTTGTTATATTTACTTCTTTCGCAATTTTACTAATTGATTGGCCTTCTTCTAACATTTCTACAACGCGATGATAAATAATACGTTTCTGTGGATCTTTAGCATTTGGTGAATAAAGTAAGGGGCGCCCTTTATATACGCCTTTTTCCTTCGCAACTTGAATTCCTTGCGCTTGTCGACGTTTACTTTCATTTCTCTCTTGTTCTGAAACCATTGCTAATATTTGAATAATTAAATCTTTCATAAACTTATCCAGTAATGGATTGCCAACCACTTCATCATAATTACGACCTAAACAATCAATGGATTCTACTACAAACCGATCTCCCATCCTCAAAAAGTTAAGTGCTTCTTGAAGTACTGGTCTATTTTCAATAGATTTCCCAGACTGTTTTTCTGTAAATATTTTTTCAGCACAAAACGTCTTTAAATTTTCAAGTTGTCTTTCTAAATTTTGATCGTTCGATGATACTCTCGCATAGCCAACAATCATTGATTTCCATCTCATAATTAATATACACCCTAATCATACGTTTCAGTTACTATAAATTCAACAATTATGTCACTTTGCTTGATATATGAGAATTATTTAACCTTATAAATGAGAAAAAAGCAACGCACTTTAAATAAGATACGTTGCTTTTTCGATTGATGAACACCTATAATTAAACTATTCATCTATTATTTATGATTTTTTGTATATACAATATTTCTAGTTTGTTAAAGAGAATTAAGAAAATAAATCTCGAAAATAATAAAGGGAAAATCAGGTTTTGATATCAAAATTATACATGTCAACGATAATAGAAAATATAATACAAACTATAAGATGTTATCAGTATTTATTATGCATTTAGAATATTAAAATTCCTTCATTACACTCTTGGCGGTTTCACTTATCAACTTATCATTTGGCTTATCACTTTTATTGTCTTTATTCGTAAAAATGACTAAAACAATAGGTTCAGATTGGCCCTTAGGATAAACAAAAGCAACATCATTTCTAGAAGCATATGTTATTGCTTGACCACTTTTATCAGCAACCTTATAGTCTTTTGGAACACCATCTTTAATTAAAGTGTCTCCGTTTTTATTATTAAACATTAAATCAAGTAAGAAATTTTTATTTTTTTTGCTTAATTTTCCATTTGCGATAAGTTTATTTAAAGTCTTGCCGAAAGCAGCAGGCGTTGAAGTATCTTTTTTGCTCTTTGGCGAATAGTAATTTAATTCTATCTCATATCTAACTGGATTTGTTACTTTATCTCCTAGTTCTTTTAGACGTTGTTTAACTTTTTTGATTCCACCGATTTCTTTTATAATTTTATTGTTTGCTGTATTATCACTATATGTCATTGAAGCCTCAATAAGTTCTTTTAAAGTGATGTCTTTTCCTACATATTTTTCTAAAATAGGAGAATAAGCAACTATATCATCTTTGTTAATATGTACTTTTTTATTTAACTTATTATAAGGTACTTGTTCTAACAAAATAGCACTATTTATCGCTTTTGAAGTCGAAGCATAGGCAAATCTCTTATCTGAATTAAATTTTACTTCCTTACCACTTTTAGTATCTAAAGCATAAACACCAATATGAGCATTATATTTTTTTTCTAAATCATTTAACTCTTTGGCATGTGAACTGTTTGAATTACATGCACTTAAAACTAAAGCCATTACAATTAAAAATATTAACTTTTTCAAAATAAACCCTCCGATATTACAGTTGTAATTTTTACAAAACAATAATATTACAATTGTAATATTGATGTCAATTGTTTATTATAAATATTTGAAAGAAGGTGTCAAAATGGCTAAATTACTAATAATGAGTGTAGTAAGCTTTTGTTTTATATTTCTATTGTTAGTATTTTTTAGGTACATATTAAAACGCTATTTTAATTATAGTTTAAATTATAAAGTTTGGTATCTAACTGTGCTTGCTGGATTAATTCCTTTTATCCCAATTAAATTCTCTTTTATAAAATTTAATAATGTGAATAATCAAGCGCCCACAGTTGAAAGTAAGTCACACGACTTGAACCATAACATAATTACCACCAAACCTGTTCAAGAGTTCGCAACAGATATCCATAAGTTTAATTGGGATTCAATTGATAATATCTGCACAGTTATTTGGATAGTTTTAGTTATTATTTTAAGTTTTAAATTTTTGAAAGCCTTATTATATCTTAAATATTTAAAGAAACAGTCACTTTATCTAAACGAAAATGAAAAAAATAAAATAGATACGATACTTTTCAACCATCAATATAAAAAAAATATTGTGATTCGAAAAGCAGAGGCTATTCAATCTCCAATAACTTTTTGGTATGGGAAATATATTATTTTGATTCCTAGTTCATATTTTAAAAGTGTAATTGATAAAAGACTAAAATATATAATACTGCATGAATATGCTCATGCTAAAAATAGAGATACTTTACATTTAATTATCTTTAATATCTTCTCTATTATTATGAGTTACAATCCATTAGTACATATTGTAAAAAGAAAGATAATTCATGACAATGAAGTAGAAGCCGATAGATTTGTCCTTAATAATATTAACAAAAATGAATTTAAAACTTATGCGGAATCTATTATGGACTCCGTATTAAAAACCTCATTTTTCAACAAAAATATATTAAGCCATTCATTTAATGGTAAAAAATCATTACTCAAAAATAGATTAATTAATATAAAAGAAGCCGATCTGAAAAAGCAGTCAAAATTAATTCTAATTTTTATTTGTATTTTTACTTTTTTTATCATGATAATTCAAAGCCAGTTTTTAATGGGGCAATCCTTAACTGATTATAATTATAAAAAGCCCTTACAAAGCGATTACCAAATTTTAGATGAAAGTAAAAATTTTGGTTCAAATAGTGGATCTTTCGTTATGTACAGCATGAAGAAAGACAAATACTATATTTATAATGAAAAAGAAAGTAGAAAAAGATATTCTCCTGATTCAACTTACAAAATTTATTTAGCACTGTTTGGACTTGACCGTCATATTATAAGTGATAAAAATTCACGTATGTCATGGAATCATAAACATTATCTTTTCGAGTCTTGGAATAAGGAACAAGATTTAAATACAGCAATGCAAAATTCAGTTAATTGGTACTTCGAACGTATTAGTAATCAAATACCAAAGAACTATACTGCGGCTCAACTCAAGCAATTAAATTATGGTAATGAAAATTTGGGAAGTTATAAAAGCTATTGGATGGAAGATAGTTTGAAAATATCTAATCTTGAACAAGTAATAGTTTTTAAAAATATGATGGAACAAAATAACCATTTTAGTAAAAAAGCAAAGAATCAATTATCTTCTTCATTATTGATTAAGAAAAATGAAAAGTATGAACTGTATGGGAAAACAGGTACAGGTATAGTAAACGGGAAGTATAATAATGGGTGGTTTGTAGGTTACGTAATTACAAATCATGATAAGTATTATTTTGCTACACATTTATCAGATGGAAACCCGTCTGGGAAAAATGCTGAATTAATAAGTGAAAAAATATTAAAAGGAATGGGTGTTTTAAATGGCCAATAAGCAAGTTGAAATATCTATGGCTGAATGGGATGTTATGAATATAATATGGGATAAAAAATCAGTATCAGCTAATGAAATTGTAGTTGAAATTCAAAAATATAAAGAAGTTAGTGATAAAACGATTAGAACATTAATCACAAGACTATATAAAAAAGAGATTATAAAACGATACAAATCAGAAAATATTTATTTTTACTCATCAAATATTAAAGAAGACGATATTAAAATGAAAACTGCTAAAACCTTTCTTAATAAACTGTATGGAGGGGATATGAAAAGTTTAGTGTTGAATTTTGCGAAAAATGAAGAATTAAATAACAAAGAAATTGAAGAATTGCGAGATATTTTAAATGATATTAGTAAAAAGTAATTAGAGGTATGTTTCAAACATAATACATATGTAAACTATGCTTGACTCTTATTAAATTAGTTTTGTTAATGACATTTAAAATATATTATTAAAGATGAGAGTGTACAGAAAATAACTGTTTTCTGTACACTCTTTCTTCATAATCCAAAATCTATGAATATCAGTATATAATATGTTCAAAAACTCAACATAAAATCAATGTTCATAAAATGATTTAGATACACCTATAAGAGCCTTAAGTAATATATTTTTTCATAGAGTTTAATCTTTAAGCATCCTATATACTGTAGAACGACTTACCCCTGTTTGTTTCGCAATTTCTTCTCCTGTAAGTTTTTGCTCATCGTATAGAAACTTAATTTCTCTTTTCTTATGGTCAGGTAATGAAGGCCTCCCGCCTTTTCGCCCTCTTGCTCGTGCTGCTTCTAATCCTTTTTTCGTACGTTCACTTAATAAGTTAGCTTCAAGTTCAGCGAATGCACTCATCATAGTAAAGAACATCTTGCCCATCGCATCTTTCGTTGATACATTCATATCAATAATATGTAAATCAATGCTGTTTTCATCGAACCATTGGGATAACTCAATTAATTGTTTCGTTGTACGTCCAAGACGATCTAGTTTATAGATAACTAGAATATCTCCTTCCCGTAAATAATCCAAACACTTATCAAGTTCCGTTCTTTTCGTTTTGCGACCACTCGCTTTCTCGCTAAAGATACGTTCACAACCATATTCCTCAAGTGTATCAATCTGTCCATCAAGACTTTGATCTTGTGTTGATACACGTGCATAACCAATTTTAGCCATTTGAATACCACCTCTTTTAATCGTTTTATGAGTACTTACTAATGAAATCTAGTTCTCGATGCAAATAAACACGTCTCTCATCGTCTAAAAACTCATGATTTTTGATATTTATGATACATTGATTATAACACAAGTTTATAGACTTAAATATCCAAGAAAAACCTCTTAATATTAAGTTAAGAGGTTTTGTGTCAAAAACGATCAATTTTGAACTCTCTCCCAAAGTTGATCCCTTAACGATTTAGAAATCCCTTTGAGAATGTTTATATACATTCAAGGTAACCAGCCAACTAATGACAATGATTCCTGAAAAAAGTAATAACAAATTACTATACAGATAAGTTGACTGATCAACTTCCATAGGTAACAACCTTTGATCAAGTAAGGGTATGGATAATAAACCACCTACAATTGCAATACCTGTTCCCTCTGATAAAAAGCTGGTAAAGTTAAGCAAACTCATTCCAGCACCAGCTTCCTGCTGTTTCAAGCTACTTGAAACAATTGTTGATATAACTGTTTTGGTGAACGAAAGCCCACCTAAAACAAATACGATTATAATTGTCATGAACCATGATGTTGTTTCTAAAAGAAAGGAAGCAGTTAAAAAGCTAACAGAAAGAAATGTAACTCCGATGTTTAACACGTATAAAGGACCTCTTCTATCAACAAGTATCCCACCAATGTAGCCGAAAATAATGACACTCATTGTTCCAGGGAAAATAATTACACTTCCGATTTCGGCAGTACTTAGCTGGTGAACATCTTTCATCATATAAGGAACCATAGAGACAAACCCTGCTACTGTTCCAAATATAATTCCCCCACAAAGAACTCCAATCATAAAAGGTATATTTTTCCCTAATCCGGGATCAACAAAAGGATCTGTTACTTTCCTGATATGTTTTACAAATATCAGGAATGACAGCACGCTAACGATAAGAAAAGAAATGCTATATGATGTTGTAAACAACATAAAAAATACAATGCCTACAGACATTAGTATAATTCCTTTGATATCAAAATGACCTTTTATCCTTACTTCTTTCTTTAATAATTTCATAAGAAACGGAACAGTGATAATTGTTATCATAGGAATGAGTAGAAGATAGGACCAATGAATATAATGGGCTATCATTCCACCAATCGCTGGACCGACTCCTTCTCCCATGGCTACTATCGATCCAATAAGACCAAATGCTTTACCCCTATTTTCCTTTGGAATATAGCGCGCAACTACAACCATTACGAGTGCTGGAAATGCAGCTGCACCAGCCCCTTGAATAAAACGAGCCATAATAAGTAAGGAAAAGAAAGAATGGCCAACAAACCCAATTACCGACCCGAAACAATTTATTATAATTCCAAATAGGAGTAACCTTTTGATGCCTAATTGATCAGATAGCTTTCCATATACAGCTGTTCCAATGGAAAAGGTTAACATAAAGGCTGTGTTCACCCAGTTTGTACTCGCAGGTGGTTTATTAAAATCATTTGCAATATCAGGTAATGAGACGTTCAAAACCATTTCATTTAATACGCTAAAAAAAGATAAAATGCAAAGCCAAATTAAAATTTGGTTGTGTCGTAAATTCGATTGTGAATAGGATGTATTCACATTTCACCCTCCAATAATGAGGGCAGACGTAGTTTATAGGGTTAATGATACGCTTCCCTCTTTTAATTGAACCCTGTTACATTCATTACACTTCATAATTAATTCCTCCTAAACTTGATTAAAACATTTTACCACATATAAACTAAGTTTTAAATTCAGTATTTCATCACTTATACAACAATATGGCCCGTTTGTTGAACTACTCTTTAATAAAATAATTTTTCCGTTCCCAATTCCACATTGCAATAATAGAAAATCCATCTTCATCGGCTTTTTCGTCATCATCTGTATGAATCAAATCGCCTTCTTCTGTGTCATCAAGGTTTAATTTTTTATGTATTTCTTTTAACAAACCACCATAGGAGATTAACCTTTTACGGTGTAAACCTTCCTCCAAATCAGACAAACGTTTCAAATTCTTTTCTTCATCATCGGTCATAAAATCCGTATCCTTTACAGGATATTTTGCAGTTTCGTCAATTGCCGATTGTATATCCGATTTATATTTATTTTTCGGTCGAATCATTTGAACTTTTACATTTGGATCATAGTCTAATTTCATTGCCTTTTTCCAAAATTGAATCCATTGTTTTTGATTCACGTAGTTTTCTGTATTCTTAAAATAAGTTGGTTCCACACATACCAATACATGCATGTGCTGATTATAAGAATTATCTTTATGGTTCTGTTGCAAAGTTAAAATTATATGCACATCTATACAAAACTATAAAAGCAAATATTGTTTTAACAGTAAAGAGTTTTGTTAGTATTAATTATTTTTCGTTTTTCAGTATAAATATTACATGATTTTTAACTTTGCAACAGAACCAAATTACTTCTATTTTTGATAACATAAAAAATAAAAAAAGGAGTAATAACAAATGAATATTATCGTCTATTGTGGAGCGAGCAAAGGAAACAAAAAAGAATACGAAAATAGTGCGATTCAATTAGGAGAATGGATAGCTAAAAATAATCATACTTTAGTATTTGGTGGCGGAAATGCAGGACTAATGGGTACAATCGCAAATACTGTAATACATAACAACGGAAAAACAATCGGTGTAATGCCTACGTTTTTACAACAAAGAGAGTTAGCTCATGACAAATTAGACGAACTAATAATCGTGGAAAGTATGTCAGAAAGAAAAGAAGTTATTTTAGAAAAAGGCGATGTATGTATAGCTCTTCCCGGTGGTCCTGGAACTTTAGAAGAAATCACTGAAGTTGTATCATGGTCAAGAGTTGGTCAAAACAACAACCCGTGTATTTTTTTCAATACAAATAATTATTATTCACTTATCGAACAATTCTACGATCAAATGGTTTCAAACGAGTTTTTAACTCAGGAAGATAGAGATAAAATACTATTCTCAAATTCATTCCAAGAAATCGAAGAATTTATAAAAAACTATAAAGCCCCAAAAGTTAGAAGTTATTAATCAAAGTTGCTTTATTCCAATTGCTTTATTGACGTTGAGCCTCCGAACCCTTAACAATCCCAAAACTTGTCGAATGGTCGGTTTAATAGCTCACGCTATACCGACATTCGTCTACAAGTTTAGTTAAGGGTTCTTCTCAACATCAATAAATTTTCTCGGCATAAATGCCGTGTTATAATTAAAATATCCTTTCTGTTTTTCTCGAATTATTTTTCCACTTTTATCATCCAAAAAGTGAGTAAGAGCTACCTAAATTTTAAATGGTGGCTCTTTTTTTATATTCTAATTTATTACAAATCAGAATACCTTTATTTTTAATTTTAAGGCGGTATTTTGAAAAATTAGAGTCATTCATATAGTTTTATACCCAAAAACTTATATTGGCTCTTAAAACGCAAATAAGAGCCAAATAATTATATTTTAATTTCACAAACAAAAATTTGAGCAAAACCAGTGTCGAATTTTTAGACACTGCCCATCTACATGCAAATTAAAAATTGGCATATAATGGCTCAAAAATTCATCAACTTTTTTAGTTCCTGCAGGGGCAATTTCTTTCAAAAAACACCAAATTTTGAATTGGCTCCAAATTCTTTGTAAGAGCATAAGGGAAATTTGCTACCATTTTGAATGGTAGGTCTGGCGAAGCCAGACATTTCAAGGGATACAAGATTTTCAATCTGCTACCACTTTTTTATTTTTGTACCCCGATTGTACCCCTACAAATTGCGATTGTACCCCGGTTGTACCCCTATATATTGTGTCTGTACCCAGTTTGTACCCAGCCATTTTTAACGTATTTTCAACAAAAAAACGCTAGCTTTTTGCTAACGTTTAAGAAAATTTATTTTTATTTTTCTTCTTCAATTTCATCAATCATTTGATGATTAATTTCTTGTTTTTCACTCTCTGTTAAATCAAAAATTTCACTCGCTAAATACTCTTTTTTATTCCAAGTATAAAAAATTTGATAAATATATTCGGTCGGATCAACTTCTTTTAAGTAATCTAATTCGCCATTTTTTAATTTCTTTCTTGCGTCTTTAAACAGTCCAGAATAAACAAGAACTTGTTTTCCTTTTAACGCTTTATAAAATGCATCGAACACTTTTTGATTAATTAAATAGTCATTATCCTTACCAGAATATTTAGCCATTTCGTAAAGTTCTTTATTATTATTTTGCTTAACTTTTTGTATATGTACTTGTGTGATTTCAGAATTTCCTGTGACATCACGCCACATTTCTAGCCATTCTTTTTGACTAATATAAGCTTT